>NZ_BAABBP010000002.1:0-238788 GCF_039538025.1 Comamonas faecalis | reverse complement strand
AGCGCCAGTTTGGCTACACCAAGGTGCGCTACCGAGGCCTGGAGAAAAACACTCTGCAGATCGTGACGCTGTTTGCGCTGTCCAACCTGTGGATGGCACGCCATCAGTTGATGCAGCAGCAAGGAGCGCGGGGATGAGTGCGCCCGAAAACAGGGCGCGGGCCGCCAAAAACGGCAAAACGCCCCGATCGGCGGGCAAAAAAATAGTTGCCCCTGCCGAAGTCAACTCAAATTCCATCATCTGAAAAATAGCCCAGGCGTAGCACGCCTGGAGGTGAGTTATTCAGAGCATCCTTAGGTCGCGTGTTTACCGATTTACAATCGTTCACTTTTTGCTTGAGCAATCAAGCATTTATGCCCGATGGTTGAAACCCAAAGCACGCCTTATGAATCAGATGCTCTACATACCTGAAAAGAAATTCAGGGAGGATGATGAAATCTCGCTGACCGAGATTTACGAAATATTGCGAAAAAGCTGGATATGGGTTGTTGCCCTGGCCGTGCTGGGTGCCACATTGGGTGGGTTGCTGGCTTTCATGCTTCCCAAGAAATTTCAGGCATCAGTGTATGTGGAGCCGCCACTTGCCGTTCAATACATGGAGGCCAATGCGTTGCGCACCTCTGTTTCAGGATTGAAATGGGTGTCTGGTGACCATTTATATGGAATTTTCCTGAACCAATTGCTTTCCGACGAAAGCCGGCATGATTTTTTCGAGAATGTCTATCTTCCGTCTTTGACTAAAAAACCACAGAGCGACTTGGAGAAAAATACGCTGTATAAAAGTGTCATGCCCAAACTGATTGCTGTCAAAGAGCCCGTGCCAAAGAAGGGACGGCAGCTCTACAGTGTCGAAATTCAGGCTTCGACCGGAAAAGACACGGTTGATTGGATGCGCGCATTTTTGGCGCGCGTGGAAAGCGCCGCGCGCGTAAGGTGGATCGAAGGAGAGCAAAAAATCATTGATGTCACCATCAAGAACATCGAAAAAGACCTGATGGAAAAGTATGAGCTGACGCGAAGCCACCGAGAAGATCGGGAGGTGCGACTGGATGAGGCATTCCGGGTTGCCAAGGCAGTGGGTCAATTGGGGCCGCAGTTGACGACGGGGCAATTGCCGAAACAGGATGGCATTGCTGGCTATGCGGATGGGTCGAGCCTGTATGCACGAGGTGTGAAGTCTCTGGGTGCCGAGATTGAGATTTTGCGTGAGCGCGAAGACGATTCTGCTTTTATCGATGGTTTACGCGAAGCGCAGGCTAAACTGAAATCCCTGCGTGGACAACATCTACAGCAGCAGGCTGTTGGCATGTACCGTATCGATGGGCAGTTGTTGGAGCCCGCAAAACCAAATTCTCCCAAAAAAGGACTGTTGATCATTGTGGGGTTTTTGCTGGGTGGTTTCTGTGGTGTGTTGGCAGCTTTTATCCGTAATTTCATCATGGCCAAAAATGCCAGTGCGAAGACCCAGGAGCGTTCCATTTCTTTCGCGTGATTACAGAGTTTTATGACTATTCGACGCAAAGGCATCATCCTCGCCGGCGGCTCCGGCACGCGCCTGCACCCAGCCACGCTGGCCATCAGCAAGCAGCTGCTGCCCGTCTACGACAAGCCGATGATTTACTACCCGCTGGCCACGCTGATGCTGGCCGGCCTGCGCGACATTCTCGTCATCAGCACGCCGCAGGACACGCCGCGCTTTGCCCAACTGCTGGGCGACGGCAGCCAGTGGGGGCTGAACCTGCAATACGCCGTGCAGGAGAGCCCCGACGGGCTGGCGCAGGCCTTCGTCATCGGCGAATCCTTCATCGGCAGCAGCGCGAGCGCGCTGGTGCTGGGCGACAACATCTTCTACGGCCACGACCTGCAGCCGCTGCTGGAAAGTGCCGACGCCCGCGCCGAGGGCGCGACGGTGTTTGCCTACCATGTGCAAGACCCCGAGCGCTACGGCGTCGCCGAATTCGACGGCCAGGGCCGCGTGCTCTCCATTGAGGAGAAGCCCGCGCAGCCCAAAAGCAACTACGCCGTCACCGGCCTGTACTTCTACGACGACCAGGTGGTCGACCTGGCCAAAAGCCTGAAACCATCGGCACGCGGCGAACTGGAGATCACCGACCTGAACCGCCTGTACCTGCAGCAAGGCCAGCTGCAGGTCGAGCTGATGAGCCGCGGCTACGCCTGGCTCGACACCGGCACGCACGACAGCCTGCTCGACGCCAGCCAGTTCATCGCCACCATCGAGCAGCGCCAGGGCCTGAAAGTCTCCTGCCCCGAGGAAATCGCCTGGCGGCGCGGCTGGATTGGCCACGAGCAGCTGGAAAAGCTCGCCCAACCGCTGGCCAAGAACGGCTATGGGCAGTATTTGCAGCGGTTGCTCAAAGACGCTTCTGTTCCTTCTGGGAGGGCGGTTGTGTCTACTCCCTCTCCCTCTGGAAGAGGGTAGGGGTGAGGGCTGCCCCTGTAGGGGCGGCGCCCTCGCTGCGATGCACCATCGGCCAGAGGGCTGGCCTCCTACCACCATGCGAACCGCGGGTACTGTAGGAGTGGCGCCCCCGCCGCGATGCATCCCTCCCCACCCATTTAAAATGATTGCATTGAAAGCACCGCAGGGAGTGCCCGCATGACCAGCATCACCATCCGAAATCTGGACGACGGCCTCAAGGCCAGTTTGCGGCTGCGTGCGGCGCGCCATGGTGTGTCCATGGAGCAAGAAGTGCGCAACATTCTGCAAAACACCCTGGCGGAGCAGCCCAAGGCAGCCGGCGGCCTGGACTTTGCCTTGCGCATCCACCAGCGCTTCAAAGGCCTGGGTGCGGACGACGCGCCCCCGCCGGCCCGCCAACCGGCCCGGCCACTGCCGGGTTTCGGCCAGCCATGACGGTCGGTTTCTTGCTCGACACCAATGTGCTGTTAGAGCTGATGCGCGAGAACCCCGCGCCAGAAGTCCTGCACTGGTTCGCCGGCCAGACGGCCAGCCAGCTGCAGACCAGCGCCATTACACAAGCGGAAATATTGGCAGGCATTGCCGTCCTGCCGGTGGGCAAGCGCCGGGACGCGCTGGCGCATGCAGCCCAGCAAATTTTCAGCGATGACTTTCGCGGGCGCTGTCTTGATTTTGGGAGCGGCGCAGCCGAGCACTACGCCCTGGTGCGCGCGCAACGACAGCACGCGGGCCGCCCCATCCACACCGAAGATGCCCAGATTGCCGCCATTGCGCTGACCGCCCAACTGGCGCTGGCCACCCGCAACATCAAAGATTTCGAAGGCATCGATGGCCTGGAAGTGGTCAACCCCTGGCAGATAAACCCTGGTGCGCATTGAGTTTTCTAGAAAATGCCCCCGCGCACCGAGGGAGCGGCGCCCCGCCGCGATGCGCCATCGGCCAGAGGGCTGGCCTCCTACCTACCATGCAAACCGCAGGTACCGTAGGAGCGGCGCCCTCGCCGCGATTCCCCCGCCGCAATCGATTTGAGACCTCTTTCACAGGACCCACCCCATGAAAGCCACCCCCACCGCCATCCCCGACGTCATGGTCATCGAGCCCAAGGTTTTTGGCGACCCGCGCGGCTTCTTCTTCGAAAGCTTCAACCAGCAAGCCTTCAACCAGGCCACCGGCACCAATTACCAGTTCGTGCAGGACAACCACAGCTGCTCCAGCCGCGGCGTGCTGCGCGGCCTGCACTACCAGCTGCCGCCCCACGCCCAGGGCAAGCTGGTGCGCGTGGTGCGCGGCACGGTGTGGGACGTGGCGGTGGACATCCGCCGCGATTCGCCGACGTTTGGGCAGTGGGTGGGCGAAGAGCTCTCAGAGGACAACCACAAGCAGCTGTGGATCCCGCCCGGCTTTGCCCACGGTTTTTGCGTGCTCAGCGAGACGGCGGATTTTTTGTACAAGACGACGGATTACTACAATCCCACGTTGGAGCGCGGCATCGCCTGGGATGATCCGGGGGTGGCCATCAACTGGCCTGAACGGGACGAGCCGTGGTTGCTGTCTGCCAAAGATCAAGGCTATCCGGCCTTCGCGGCTGTGGAATAACCGTCGACCGCCAGTCTAGAGAAAACCAATTGTTATGAATTTATCGAGTGCGCGCATTGCCGTTGTTGGTCTGGGCTATGTAGGGTTGCCTTTGGCAGTGGAGTTTGGCAAGCATCGCCCGGTTCTTGGTTTTGACATTCACCGGGGGCGTGTGGCCGAGCTGCAAGCGGGGCAGGATCACACACTGGAGTGCAGTACCGAGCAACTGCGTGCTGCGACCCAGTTGCACTACAGCAGTGAATTGGCTGACCTGAAATCCTGCCAAGTTTTCATCGTTACCGTCCCCACCCCAGTTGATGGCGCCAACCGGCCCGACCTGACCCCGCTCATCAAGGCCAGCCGGACCGTAGGCGGCGTATTGAAAAAGGGTGACGTGGTCATCTACGAATCCACGGTATATCCTGGCGCGACTGAAGAAGTCTGCGTGCCCGAGCTGGAAAAAGCCTCCGGCCTGACGTTCAACCAGGACTTTTTCTGTGGCTACAGCCCTGAGCGCATCAACCCCGGGGACAAGGTCAACACCCTCACCACCATCAAAAAAATCACCAGCGGCAGCACGCCCGAGGTGGCCGATGCCGTCGATGCGTTGTACCGCCAGATCATCACCGCAGGCACGCATCAGGCCAGCTCCATCAAGGTGGCAGAGGCCGCCAAGGTAATCGAAAACACCCAGCGCGACCTGAACATCGCCCTGGTCAACGAACTCTCCGTCATCTTCGCCCGCCTAGGCATCGACACGCTGGACGTGCTCGAAGCCGCCGGCAGCAAGTGGAATTTTTTGCCGTTTCGCCCCGGCATGGTGGGCGGACACTGCATCGGTGTCGACCCGTATTACCTCACGCACAAGGCCGAGCAGGTGGGCTACCACCCGCAGGTCATCCTGGCGGGGCGTCGCATCAACGACAACATGGGCCGCTACGTCGCGCGCACCACCATCCGGCGCATGCTGCAAAACGGCATGGACGTACCGCGCTGCCGCATCGGCGTGCTGGGCATCACCTTCAAGGAAAACTGCCCCGACATCCGCAACAGCAAGGTAGTGGACGTGATCCGCGAGCTGCAGACCTGGGGCGCCCAGGTGGTCGTGGCCGATGCCTGGGCCGATGCTGCCGAGGTGCGGCATGAATATGGCCTGGAACTGGACGTAATCGATGCGGCCCACCCCGTGGACGCCCTCATCGTCGCCGTCGGCCACCACGAATACCGCACCATGGCGCCCGCCGACCTGCGCGCACTGTGCAGCAGCAGCCAGCCCGTGCTGGCCGATGTGAAAAGCCTGTACGACCGCCATGCCATGGCCGAGGCGGGTTTCAGCGTCTTCCGCCTGTAACTCCTCGCCCTGTCGTAGGAGCGGCGCCCTCGCCGCGATTGCAACGCTGTCTTGAACCCTTTGCCGAGACCTAATCCATGAAAAATTTTGCCCTCATCGGTGCCGCTGGCTACATCGCCCCGCGCCACATGCGCGCCATCCAGGACACCGGCAACTACCTGGCCGTGGCCTACGACATCAACGATTCGGTCGGCATCATCGACAGCATCTCGCCGCAAAGCGAGTTTTTCACCGAGTTCGAGCGCTTCTACGAACACGCCCAGCGACTCAAGCGCAACCCAGCGACCGCGCTCGACTACGTCGCCATCTGCTCGCCCAACTACCTGCACCACGCCCACATCGCCGCTGGCCTGCGCCTGGGGGCCGACGTGATCTGCGAAAAACCCCTGGTGCCCACGCCTGAATTGATCGACGAACTGGCGCGGGTCGAGCGCGAAACCGGCAAGCGCGTCTTCAACATCCTGCAACTGCGCCACCATGACGCCATCCTGAAATTGCGCGAAAAAGTCGCCGCCGCCCCGGCAGACCACACATTCGACGTGGAGCTGACCTATATCACCAGCCGCGGCAAGTGGTACATGGAAAGCTGGAAGGGAGATGCGCGCAAATCCTTTGGCGTCGCCACCAACATCGGCGTGCACTTCTACGACATGCTGCATTTCGTCTTCGGCAAGCTGCAGCGCAACGTCGTGCACTACAGCGGCGAGGCCAAGGCCGCCGGCTACCTGGAATACGAACGCGCCCGCGTGCGCTGGTTCCTGTCGATCGACGCCAATGACCTGCCCGACGACGTCAAGGGCAAGAAGCCGACGTTCCGCAGTATCGACATCAGCGGTGAGCAGCTGGAGTTTTCCGAAGGGTTTACCGAGCTGCACACCACCAGCTACCGCGAGGTACTGGCTGGCCGTGGCTATGGCCTGGAGGATGCGCGGCACTGCATCGAGACCGTCAACACCATCCGCAGCGCGCAAATCGTGCGTGGCCAGGCGGGTGAAATTCACCCCTTCGTGCAAAAACTGGCATGAGCGGCGTCACCATCCACCCCAGCGCCATCGTCGACGAAGGCGCGCAAATTGGCGACGGCAGCCGCGTCTGGCATTTTGTTCATGTCTGTGGCGGGGCGCATATCGGCAAAGACGTCTCTCTCGGGCAAAACGTCTTTGTCGGCAACAAGGTGGTCATTGGCGACCATTGCAAGGTGCAGAACAACGTCAGCGTCTATGACAACGTCACGCTCGAAGAAGGTGTGTTCTGCGGCCCTAGCATGGTGTTCACCAACGTCTACAACCCGCGTTCGCTCATCGAGCGCAAGAGCGAGTATCGCAACACCTTGGTCAAAAAAGGCGCCACTCTGGGTGCCAACTGCACCATCGTTTGCGGTGTGACGATTGGTGAGTACGCCTTCGTCGGCGCCGGCGCCGTGGTCAACAAGGACATACCCGCGTATGCCCTGATGGTGGGCGTGCCCGCCAAACAAATTGGCTGGATGAGTGAGTTTGGCGAGCAGCTTGATTTGCCGCTGCAGGGCGAGGGTGAGACCACCTGCATACACACCGGTGCACGCTATGTACTCTTGGGCCAAAGGGTTTCAAAAATCGAACCTGATTTCCTGTGAATACCACAGCCCTGTTGCACCGCATCGCAGCTGGCGAATCGCAAACGCAAGAATTCAAGGCTTCGTTTGATAAAGCCTGCATTGCCTCCCTGGTGGCTTTTGCCAACACCCGGGGCGGTACGGTGTGGGTAGGCGTTACGGACAAAGGTGCGCTGCAAGGCGTCTCACTCGGCAAAGAGACCCTGAACGAATGGCTGGGCCAGATCAAGTCAAGCACCAGCCCATCACTGATCCCGGATTTGACGGCGCACCAGATCAATGGAAAAACCATCGTGGCCATCGAGGTGGCGGAATTTCCGGTCAAGCCCGTCAATACCCGTGGACGTTATTACAAGCGCATCGCCAGTGCCAACCATGCGCTGGCGCTCAATGAAATATCTGACCTGTATTTGCAAACGCTGCAAGTATCCTGGGACGCCCATCCCGCGCCTGGGCGTAGCGCGGCAGAGTTGTCGCCAGCCAAAGTTGAAAGTTTTATTCAACAGGTGAATGCGGGCGGGCGGTTTGCCCTGGAGGCCGGTGCACCACTGGCAGCGCTGCAAAAGCTCAACTATGTGACCCCCGCAGGCCAGCCCACCTGGGCGGCGCTGCTGCTGTTTGCCAGTGAACCCCTGCGCCACCACGTGCACATAGGCCGCTTCAAAACGCCGAGCATGATCATTGATGACCGGCAATTGACCGACACTTTGTTTGAGGTGGTCGAACAAAGCATGGCCTTCATCGTCTCGCACATCAGCGTGGCCTTTGAATTTGACGGCAGCATTCAGTGCAAAGAGCGCTTTGCCTACCCCCTGCCCGCGTTGCGCGAGGCACTGCTCAATGCCGTGGTTCACCGCAGCTATACAGACCCGAGCGACATCCAGATCAAGATTTTTGACGACCGCATCACCCTCTTCAGCCCAGGCGGTTTTTACGGTGGTATCAGCGTGGCCGACATTCAGGCCGACAACTACCGTTCCAGCCTGCGCAACAAGCTTGTCGCCGAAGGCTTCTATCTGAGCCGCGCCATAGAGAAATACGGCAGCGGCTTCATACGCATCCGCAAAGCTTTGGAGGGCCAGAGTCGCAGCCAGAGTCGCAGCCAGAGTCATCCCTTCCGTTGGAAGCCCGTGTTCTGGCCATGTTGGCCAAAACTCCCATGGGCAAGCGCGATATCTCCGAAGCATTGGGGCAAAAAGAAATATCGGGTCAGCTCAACAAAGTCATCCGAGCGCTGCTGGCCACTGGCCAAATCGAACTGACCTTGCCCGACAAACCCCGCAGCCGCTTGCAGCGGTACCGCATCACCCCCGCATCCTCCACGCCATGGACTTCATCGACCTGAAAACCCAATACCAGCGCCTGAAAAGCCAAATCGACGCCAACATACAGAAAGTGCTGGCCCACGGCCAATACATTCTTGGTCCAGAAGTGGGTGAACTGGAAGAAAAGCTGGCTGCCTATACCGGTACCAAACACTGCATTGGCGTCGCCAACGGCACTGATGCGCTGCAGATTGCACTGATGGCGCTGGGCGTGGGCCCAGGCGACGAGGTCATCACCCCCGGCTTCACCTACATCGCCACGGCCGAGGCCGCCGCCGTGCTGGGCGCCAAGCCGGTATATGTGGACGTGGATGCGCGTACCTGCAACCTTGACCCGGCGCTGCTCGAAGCCGCCATCACGCCCCGAACCCGCGCCATCATCCCGGTGAGCCTGTACGGCCAGTGCGCCGACTACGACGCCATCAACGCCATCGCCGCCCGGCACGGCATTCCGGTGATCGAAGACGCCGCACAAAGCTTTGGCGCCAGCTACAAAGGCCGCAAAAGCTGCAACCTGACGACGATTGCCACCACCAGCTTTTTTCCCAGTAAACCGCTGGGCTGCTATGGCGACGGCGGCGCCATCTTTACCAATGACAATGAATTGGCTGCCGTCATGCGCCAAATTGCCCGTCACGGCCAAGACCGGCGCTACCACCACGTCCGCGTGGGCATGAACAGCCGCCTGGACACCCTGCAAGCCGCCATCCTGCTGCCCAAACTGGCGGTACTCGATGAAGAAATAGCCCTGCGCCAGCAAGTCGCCCAGCGCTACGCGCATTTACTCCCTCTCCCGCAAGCGGGAGAGGGCAGGGGCGAGGGCTGCACCCTACCCTACATCGAACCCCACAACATCAGCGCCTGGGCGCAATACACCCTCCAGGTGAGCGACCGCGAAGCCGTGCAGGCCAGGTTGAAAGAGCGAGGCATCCCCACCGCCGTGCACTACCCCATCCCGCTGAACAAGCAGCCCGCCGTCGCCGATGCCACCGTGCAGCTACCCGTGGGCGACGTTATCGCCCAGCGCGTCATCAGCTTGCCCATGCACCCGTATCTGGATGCGGCGGCGCAAGAGCGCATAGCGCAAGCACTGACACGGTAGCCAGCCCTATCGCCATGCCAGAGTCCCAGCACACTGAATACAAACGCCAATGGAAGGACGACCTTCTGAAATGGCTGTGCGCCTTTGCCAATGCCGAAGGCGGGGCACGCTCATGATCGGCTACGACGACCAAGGCGTGGCTGTGGGTGTGGATCAGGCTAGCAAGCTGCTGGAAGACATCCCCAACAAGGTGCGCGACGTGCTGGGCATGGTGGTGGATGTGGATCTGGTCATGCACGGCACCCTGCCCACCCTGCACATCCACGTGCCCGCCTACCCCTACCCTATCAGCTACAAGGGCGAATACCACTACCGCAGCGGCAGCACCAAGCAAGAACTCAAAGGCGCGGCGCTTGACCGGTTTCTGCTCAGAAAGCAAGGCATCACCTGGGATGGCGTGCCCGTGCCCTATCTGCAAGTGGGCGACCTGCAAGACAGCACCATGAAGCGCTTTCGTGAGCTGGCTATTCACAACCAGCGCCTGCCCGAAACCATCCGCGAAGAAGGCAACCCGCTGCTGCTGGAGCGCCTGCGTCTGACCAAAGACGGCTACCTCAAGCGCGCCACCGCCCTGTTGTTTCACCCCGAGCCAGATCGCTACGTCACTGGCGCCGCCATCAAAATCGGCGCGTTTGGCAAGAACGATGCCGACCTGCTGCACCACGACGAAATCACCGGCAACCTGTTCACCCAGGTAGAAACCGCCATCGAGGTGCTCAAGCTCAAATACCTCAAAGCACGTATCAGCTACGACGGCCTGTACCGCCAAGAGCGCTTCCCCCTGCCCATGGCCGCCCTGCGCGAAGCCATCCTGAATGCCGTCGTCCACAAAGACTACGCCACCCCCGTCGCCATCCAGATTAGCGTCTATCCAGACAAACTCATGATCTGGAACCCCGGCCAGCTGCCCGAAGCCTGGACGCTGGAAAAGCTGCTGGGGAAACACGCATCGCACCCGCACAATCCCGACATCGCCAACGCCTTTTTCCGCGCCGGCCTGATCGAATCCTGGGGTCGGGGCATAGAGCGCATCAAAGATGCCTGCACCCAAGACGGCTACCCCACGCCGACCTGGGCGCTGGAGCCGGGTGGGTGGTGGGTGACGTTTGGCTACGCGCCTGAAGATGTCACCGGGCAAGTCACCGGGCAAGTCACCGAACCCATTCAGCGCCTACTCAGTGCGATGGTTGCGGACCATAGCCGCAGTGAATTGCAACGTATATTGAATTTACGGCATCGGGACAGCTTTGTTACCACGTACCTGCAGCCAGCACTGGCGGCTGGGGTGATCGAAATGACCCAGCCCGAAAAGCCCACCAGCCGCCTGCAGAAATACCGCCTGACCGAAGCTGGCAGGCAATGGCTGGCTGCCGTGCACAAACCCACTGAGGCCTAGAGAGCCATGCCCGAATCCCAGCACGTCGAATACGAACGCCAATGGAAGGACGACCTTCTGAAATGGCTGTGCGCCTTTGCCAATGCCGAAGGCGGCACGCTCGTGGTCGGCTACAACGATCAAGGCCAGGCCGCAGATGTGAAGCCGGCCCAAAGCTGTCGAAAGGCACTCCTATCCCACCCTCAAAGGTTTGCACAAAGCCGTAGGAGCGGCGCCCTCGCCGCGATAGCGCGCATGCGCTCTCCAAGCCATGCGCCCCAGCCGCAGCCAAAATCGGCCAGAGGGCTGGCCTCCTACGGTGAGTTGTACCGCCAAGAGGGCATCAAGGACGCCTGCACGCAAGGCCGCTACCCCACGCCGACGTGGGCGCTGGAGCCGGGCGGTTGGAGGGTGACGTTTGGCTACACGCCCGAGGATGCCAGTGCAGTGTTGCAAGGTGTAATGGGACGGCAGGAGTTGATGCAACGCCTGGGGCTGCGTGATGAAAAGCATTTTCGCCAGCATTACCAGCAAGCTGCCATCGCGCTGGGCGTGATTGAAATGACCCTGCCTGAAACACCACGTAGCCGCTTGCAAAAATACCGCCTGACCGAAGCAGGCCAGCAGCGACAGGCGGCGCTGTTGCCCGCCAGTGCAACGACAAATAAAACACGCAAGAGCAGCTCAACAAAATGAGCCACAACCCATCTTCGCCCACCGCATTCCGCACCGACATCCAAGGCCTGCGCGCCATTGCCGTGCTGGCCGTCATGCTGTTTCACTACAACCCTGCCTGGCTGCCCGGCGGGTTTGTGGGGGTGGACGTGTTCCTGGTCATTTCGGGCTACCTCATCGTTCGCATCCTGCTGCAGAAGAAGGCCCAGCCAGGCTACCGGCTGGCCGCCACGCTGCGCTATTTCTATATCGGCCGCATCAAGCGCATCGCACCGGCGTATTTCGCCATGCTGGTGCTGGTGTCGCTGCTGGCGGCGGTCTTGCTGCTGCCGCAGGATTTGGGCGTCTACAAGAAAGGGCTGAACCAGGCCGCCTGGTTCCACAGCAACAGCTACTTTGCCGGCTTTGGCGACTACTTTGCCCCGGCCAGTCATGAGCAACCCTTGCTGCACACCTGGTCGCTGGCGGTGGAAATCCAGTTCTACCTGCTGGCGCCGCTACTGGTCTTGCTGTTGCCAACCAAGTCGCTGAAGTGGGTGCTAGGCGTGCTGCTCGTCGGCTTCACCTTGCTTGCTCAGTACCGCCTGAGCGTGCAGGGCATCCAGCAAGCCACCTACTACAGCCTGTATGCCCGCCTGCCAGAATTTTTTGCGGGCGGCTTGGTGGCTGTGTATATGCACAGTTTCAGGGGGGGGCAGCGCTCCTGGCTGGCCGGCGTGGGCCTGGTGTTGGTGCTGGCCGCCGCTGCGGCGCAGCCCCGGTTAGGCCCGTTCCCTGGCCTGCCGGCGCTGCTGCCCGTGGCGGGCGCCGCGCTCATCCTCTTGCACCCTGCGCAGGGGCTTGTCCTGCGCCTGCTGGGCAACCGCCCCATGGCCTGGGTGGGCGAACTGTCGTACTCGCTGTACCTGTGGCACTGGCCCGTGCTGGCCTTGCTGCGCTACTACGCCGGAGAGCAGGTGCTGGACATACCCTTTAGCCTGCTATTCATCATCCTTACCCTGCTGCTGGCCACCGCATCTTTTTATACCGTGGAAGCGCCACTGCGTGCCCGCCGCACGGGCGCCCGCCAAGCCGTGGGCTATGGCCTGCTGGCGTGCGCGGCCCTGGCCACCGCGCCCAGTATGGCGCGCATCAACCAGGCGCTATCGCCCCCACCCCTGCCGATCGAATACCAGCGCTACGCCGATCCCGCCACTATCTGCCACGGCCAGATCGTGGACGACTGCCTCAAAGGCGATTTGAACAGCGACAAAGAGGTGTTGGTGCTGGGTGACTCCCACGCCGCCATGCTCAACCTGTTTTTTGACCAGTTGGGCAAGGAGCTGGGTTTCAAGGCGCGCATCATTACTGCCAGCAGCTGCGTGACCATTCCGGGGTTTGACTACCAGCGGATTGCCGAATGGGCACACGAGGCGTGTCTGAAGCAGATCGAGCAAGCGCAGCAGGCATTGAATAAATCACCAATCGTCTTCATCGCCGCCAGCTGGAATTGGCAACTGGAATCAACCGCCTTCCAGCAGGCGCTGGAGCACTTTCTGCAGCAGCAAGACAAGGTCGGCAAAAAAATCTATCTGATGCCGCAAGAGCCCCTGCTTGCACGCAACCCGCTGCGCGCGCAGCGATTCGTGCAGCTCGGCTTGCCGACCAATATCGTGGTCAATCCCCAATATCAGCAAGCCAACCACTGGCTTGCTCAGTGTGCGCAGCGCCATACCAACGCCCTGCTGCTGGATTTTGGCAACACGAAGGTCTTTGCCCAAGCGCCCTTTGCCGCAGGCCAGCTTCTCTATTCTGACGAGCACCACCTGAACGAAGTGGGCGCGCGTGCCTATGCCCAGGCGGCACGCGCCACGTTCACGAAAGTACTGCGGTAAACCCATGCGCAAGCTTCTGCCCCAAAGCGCCTACGCCCGCAACGTGCTCACCTTGATGACTGGCACCACGCTGGCGCAGGCTATCCCGATTGCCATCAGCCCCATCCTCACGCGGCTCTACAGCCCCGAGGAATTTGGCCGTTTCGCGCTCTACATGGCCGTCGCCATGATTGCCAGCGTACTGGTCACCGGCCGCTACGAGCTGGCCATCCTGCTGCCGCGCCACGATCGTGATGCACTGCACATCACCGCGCTGGCCATGGCGCTCAGCGTGGCCATCAGCGCCGTGCTGCTGCTGGTCGTCATTTTTCTTGCCCAGCCCATCGCCGCCCTGCTGGGCGATGCCGCCCTGGCCTCCTGGCTGTATTGGGTGCCGGCATCCACCTTGCTGCTGGGCGTGTACCAAAGCCTCAATTATTGGAGCAACCGCAAGGCCCAATACAAGCGCCTGGCCATCAGCCGCACCGTGCAAAGCACGGGCGTCGCCTTGGCGCAAATGACCAGCGGCTACGCCGGTAGTGGCGCCGTGGGATTGGTGGGCGGGCAAATCACGGGGCAGGTGCTGGCCACCGGCGTATTGGCGCGCTTGATCTGGCGCGAGGATCACCAGCAAATCCGTGTGCTGAGGCCGACCCGCAGCCTGGCGCTGGCGAAAAAGTACATCAACTTTCCCAAATACCTGATCGTTGCCCATGGCTTCAACACCGCTTCAGGACAGATGCCGGTGCTGCTGCTCAGCGCCCTGTTCAGCACCACGGCGGCGGGCTTCTTCACCCTGACCCAGCGGGTCATGGCCGCGCCCATGGCCCTGGTGGCGGGGGCTTTGGGTGACGTGTTTCGGCAAGAGGCCAGCCACGCCTATATTCACCAGGGTCAATGCAAGACCATTTATCAAAAGACATTCAAGCGTTTGTTGTTGATCTCGGTATTGCCCTTTATCGTTTTTTTCTTTGTTGCTCCTGCGCTATTTGCCTGGGTGTTTGGCGAGCAGTGGCGCGTGGCTGGTGAATATGCACAAATCCTGACGCCCATGGCATTTTTGCAGTTCATAACCAGCCCCTTGAGTGCGATGTTTATGATTGCAGAAAAGCAAAAATTGGATTTACTCTGGCAAATATTTCTCCTGTCTTTAGTCATTGTTTCTTTTGTGCTTGGAAAGTTCCTCTCGGGCGCGGCAGATGCGTTGAAAATTTTCTCCTTTGCTTACTGTGTTGCCTACGGTGTCAATGGGGCAATGACTTACCATTTTGCAAAAAATAACGTCAGAACATGAAAGCAGTAAAAATACTGATGATAACTCAGGGCGTTTCCAGATTGGTGAGGCCATTATTCGAATCCAATCACCAAGTGGTTGGGGTGCTCGAATCCATGCCGCGAGATTATGATGGCTCAAGAAACAAATCCCTGTTGATTGAGTTTCTGAAAAAAACTTATAGTCTTGTAAAAAGACAAGATGTTTTTCTGCCGAATTTTTGTAAAAAAAGAAGTATTCCCTATAATTTCATATGGAAAAAAAATTCAAAAGAAATTGCCAATTGGATTCGGGAACTAAATCCGGAATTGATCGTTATTTTCAGCATGTCTCAACTCTTGAAGGATGACATTCTGAAAATACCGCGTCTTGGCGTAATTAATCTGCATCCTTCGTTTTTGCCAAGCTATCGCGGTGCCAATCCTGATTTTTGGCAATACCATGATATGGAAATGAATCCTGGGGTCACGGTGCACTATGTCAATGCAGGAGAGGATACGGGAGACATCATTTTTCAAGATCGGGTGCACATTCCTCTTGGGACGAAGTCGCCCGAGCGTCTGGATAAATTGATTGGTGAACTGGGAGTGTCTTTGATGCTCAAGGCCATCGATGCCATCGCCCAGAGCAATGCGCCACGCACACCGCAGCCTGCACAAAGTCCCACACCACGCGCCCGCATTCTGAAGCCTGAAGAACATGCAGAGATCATTGATTGGGAGCATTGGCCGATTGAGCGCGTATGGCATGTTTTGCGCGGGACGGAGTTGTGGCTGAATGCGATTGCCCAGCCTGCTGGCTTGCTGGCAGGGCAGCGCTGGTCAATCCGCGAATATGAAAAAATAGACATTGCACAAGGCACGCCCGGTAAAATTGGCAAGTACAAGAATAAAAAATGCGTATTTGCCAAGGATGGGGTGATTTATATTGATATTGATTTTGATATTAAAAATTCCATTTTGAAAATTCTCCAAAAATAAATGGCTGTGTCCTCTCGTTTGTCTCATCGCATGGATCAATACCACGTCCTCTGCGTCACAGAACCATCCATCCCCTTATTCAGCCAAGCCTGGTGGCTCGATGCCACGGTGGGTGAGGGAGGCTGGGATGTAGCCTTGGTAGAAAAAGGCGGCGCCATTGTCGCGGCCATGCCCTATGTGCCGCGCAAGCGCCACGGCTTTACCCTGCTCGGCCAGCCTGCGCTCACGCAAACCTTGGGGCCTTGGCTGCGCGAGGCAGCGGGTAAATCCTCCACGCGGCTGGCGCAGCAAAAAGATCTGTTGCAAGCGCTGATCGAGCAACTCCCGCCTTTTGACCATTTCACCCAGAACTGGCATTGGAGCCTGGGCAATTGGCTGCCGTTTTATTGGGCAGGCTTCCAGCAGACCACGCGCTATACCTACATCCTGAATGAACTCGGGGATGAGCAGATATTGTGGAAAGGGTTGCGAGAAAATATTCGCACAGACATAAAAAAAGCCAGCAATCGTTTCAAGTTGCGCGTCCGCACGGATTTGTCGGTAGGCGATTTTCTTCACCTCAACCGTATGACATTTGCCCGACAGGGCATGGCCTTGCCCTACACGGAAGCCTTTGTGCACACGCTCGACCAGGCCTGCGCCGCACGGCAGGCACGTAAAATCTTCATTGCCGAAGATGAACAAGGCCGTCGCCACGCCGGGGTTTACATCGTCTGGGATCAAAACAGCGCCTATTACCTGATGGGCGGCGGCAACCCTGAACTGCGCAACAGCGGCGCCACCAGTCTGTGCATGTGGGAGGCGATCAAGTTTTCCGCAACGGTTACCCGGCGCTTTGACTTTGAGGGTTCTATGATCGAACCGGTAGAGAAATTCTTTCGCGCATTCGGTGCCCAGCAAACACCGTATTTCACGGTCAGTAAAACCCCTTCCCGCATCCTTAAAACGGCCTTGTTCCTGCGTAGTTTGAAAGGGGGTCAGTAATGCCCGGCACGCTATGGCACAGTCCTGCCGCTCTGGCCTGGCTGCAAACCATCCTGCGAGAACGCTTTGGCCACGCCTTTGTCTTGCAAGCCCAGCCAGACGGCTCCGGCATGGCCTTGCGCCTGCCCGGCGATGCACGCTGCATCAGCCTGGCGCTCAATGGCGCCACCTTCGCCCGTGCCGATTCTGACCTGCCTTGCACCCTATGGAATGCCGCCGCCGAGGGCTGGCAACCCGCCTTGCCGGGCGCACTGCCCGCGCCCGGCGCGGCGCAATTGCCCGCGCCGCTGATCACCCCAGCCGACAATGGCTGGCATATCGGCTACGACATCCTCGGCCTGACTTACTGGATGCTCACCCGTCAGGAAGAAGTCGGCCGCACCGACCTGGACAATCATGGGCGCTTTCCGGCAGTTCATTCGCATGCCTACAAACATGGCTATCTGGAGCGCCCCGTCGTTGACGAATGGCTGCATGTGCTGGGGCAGGTCATCGCCCGCACCTGGCCGGGCATCGCGCTCAAGCAGCACCAGTTCAGCATGAAGGTCAGCCACGATGTGGACGCACCCAGTCGCTACGGCTTTGCCAGCGCCAAGGGCCTGCTGCGCGCCATGGCGGGCGACGTGCTCAAGCGTGGCGACATCAAGAATGCCCTGCGTGCGCCTTGGATCAGGCTGAACACCCGTGATGCGCTGCACCCCAGCGACCCATTCAATACCTTTGAATGGATCATGGATCTGTCTGACCAGCACGGCCTGACCAGCGCCTTCTATTTCATTTGCGGGCGCACCAGCGCCATGGACGCCGACTACGAGCCCGAGCATCCTGCCATCCGCGCGCTGATGCGCCGCATCCATGAACGCGGCCATGAAATTGGCCTGCACCCCAGCTACGGCACCTATCAAAAACCAGAGCTGATTGCGCAAGAGGCACAACGGTTAAGGACGGTTTTGGCTGAAGAAAACATACGGCAAGCCGAAATGGGCGGGCGTATGCACCTTTTACGCTGGGAACAGCCTACTACTTTGCGCGCTTGGGCTGATGCCGGTATGAATTATGACAGTACCTTGAGCTATGCCGATAGACCTGGATTCAGATGTGGTACCTGCTTTGAATATCCAGCGTTTGACTCTGTTTTGGGCCAAGCATTGAAACTGCGTGTGCGGCCACTCGTTGTTATGGAGTGCTCTGTTATCGCCACTCGATATCTTGGACTTGGTCTTGGCGAAGAGGCAAAGAGGAAAATTAATTTACTGAAAAATGCATGTATATGCGTAGGTGGGTGTTTTACATCATTGTGGCATAACTCCGAGTTGAAAATGATGGAGGAGCAAGAGCTCTATATGAATATGCTTCATAAACAATTCAAATGAAGATCAATGTCTTCAATTTAACTGCGAATATTAACTTTTTTTTAATATTCCCATTCTATATGATTGGGCAGATGCTTGTTCAGATGGGGTACTCTGCGCCATTTCTGGGGTCGGCTTTTGGTTTCTTTCTTTTGATATCGTTGCCTATTGCTGTTTTGGGATTATTTCGGGCGAGGAATTTTCGATCAATAATGAAGCTTTTTATAACAAAAGCTTTTTTCTTTTTCTTGATAATTTATACTTTGTTTGTGGTCATTCAATATATAAATGGGACTGAGTTTGAATTTATCTCCTATCATTTAAAATCAGTATTTCGCTTGGCTGCTTTCTATTTTGTAACATTGAATTTATATTTCGGAGGTGTTTTTAAGGATGTGCGATATTCTATCGTCGTCCTGTGTCTTGCGGCGTTTTTTGTATTATCTTCGATTTTCAATATTATAAAAATATTCCCTGCTGAGTTTGGCGGTGAATATTTTGAGCTTGATTATCAAATGTTGGCGTTTTTGGTCTTATTTTTCTTTATTGGGAATCTTGCAAATTCGCGTACTAAGAGTAATATCGTAATTATATGCGCCATGGTAGTTTTCCTATTTCATCTGGGCGCCAGAACTGAGTTCTATATTGCACTGGCACTCTTGGGCGCGGTTGAATTTTTGAAGGCGAAAAGAAGAATTGGTGTACTAATTCTCTTCTTCTTCGGCTCTGTTTTTTTTGCATTGATTGCACATATTTATTTGGATGTTAATTGGTTACGCGACGTTAGAATTTTTTCTGTGATTTTTTCTGATGCGGATCCATCAAAAATATCAAGATCCGAGCTTACATTTAATGCGCTTAAAACTATTGCAGAGCACCCATTTCTTGGTAATTTTGCAAGCCATGAATTAGGCGCCTATTCTCACAATTTACTTTCGGCATGGGTTGACTTCGGAGTTTTTGGATTCTTTTACGTTCTATTTCTCGTTGCAATTCCATTATTTATAATTTTGCTAAATATAAGAAATAACCTAAATCAGATTTATATCTTGGCTGTTTCTTCGTTGATGGCTTTGGTGATTGCGTATGCATTGGCGAAGACTTATAATTATTCCATGTTGGCGGTGGCGCTGGCGTATTATGGAATATGGGTATCTACGGAGAAAGGTAGATTAAATAATGAGAAAAAATAATACAATTAATGTTTTGTATATTGATGGGGATGGGCCGCTTGGCGGCGCTTCGCGCAGCTTGTATGAGCTTATTGGAGGGTTTGATCCTAATGCGGTGCATCCCTATTTTTTTACATCTAAGGGCACCGCTTCTATTTTTTATGAAAAAATTGCCGTTGATAATATTTCTGTGCGCGGAATGTCAAAATTTGATCATACGAGGTATGGGTATTACAGAGGGTGGCGTTGGCTAATTTTGCTCAGGGAGTTTTTTTATTTCCCATTTATGATTTTTGGTCTAATTAAGGCGGCGCATCAATGGAAACAAATAGATGTGATTCATCTCAATGAATTTGTTTATATATTACCCGCGATAATCGCAAAAAAAATATTTTCCGTGCCCCTGGTGGTGCACGTGCGAGCGTTGGCAAAGGGGAGGGAGGGAGGCATCAGGTCTTTTATTTTTAATTGGATATTGAAGCACTTTGCTGATGTTGTGGTGGCAATTGATGGGAATGTTAGAAAAACCTTGCCTGAGAATTTAAATGTGCTTGTTGTAAATAATTCCTTCTCTCCTGGGCAAGAGCGGGGTGATCGGCGAATAATTGACATCTTTCATGCAATACCTCAAGAAAAATTCAAAGCTGGATTTGTTGGTAATCTTCATAAATCAAAGGGTATACTGGAGATAGTTGAAGCTGCAAAAATAATACATCAGAAAAATTCCAATGTGCATTTTGTTATTGCTGGCGGAGAAACTGCAAGGGTGGAAAATTTAAAAGGATGGTTTCTGAAAAAATTTGGATTTTCTCAAAATTCGCAAAATGAAATGATCAATTTCATTGAGAAAAATAATTTGCAGAATTGTGTAAGTTTGACGGGATTTACTATGGCTATAGGCGATGTTTATAAAAATATTGACGTTCTATTGTTTCCATCTCATTTTGATGCGCCCGGAAGGCCTGTTTTTGAGGCTGGTTTTTATTCAAAACCAAGCATAATTGCCGCTAATAATCCAACATCAGATACATTTAGAGATGGTGTTACTGGTATTTTGGTGCCTGAAAAATCTCCCAACGTTTTGGCCGAGGCTGTGTTGTATTTGGCGAATAATCCAAAAATTTGTGCTGCTATGGGGGCTGAGGCAAAAAAATTAGCAGAAGAGAATTTCTGCCCCCAAAGGAATGCAAGGAAAATCCTTAATATTTATAGGCGATTGAAATCCGGTTCTGGGGAGATTTATGACTTATAAAATTTGCACTCATTGCATCATGGATACCTCTGATCCTCGAATCCAATTCGACGATCAAGGTGTCTGTGAATATTGCAACAACTTCAAAACCACCATTGCACCCAGTTGGGATACCGGTGTGCAGGGTGCGGCTGCTTTGGCGCGCATGGCCGAACAAATCAAGGCGGATACCCAAGGCAAGGATTTTGATGCCATCATCGGACTGAGTGGTGGGCTGGATAGCTCTTATGCGGCTTATGTGGCGGTGAAGAAAATGGGCTTGCGCCCCTTGCTGTTTCATGTGGATGCGGGATGGAATACCGATCAGGCGGTAGGCAATATAGAGAAACTGGTGGACGGCCTAGGGGTGGACTTGTACACCGAGGTGATCAACTGGGAGGAGATGAAAGACCTGCAGGTGGCGTTTTTGAAGTCTGGAATTCCAGATCAGGATATTCCGCAGGATACGGCTTTCTTCTCAGCGCTGTACCAGTTCGCGCGCAAGAACAAGATCAAGCATGTAATCACTGGTTCCAACTACTCCACGGAATGCTGCCGTGAGCCGGAAGAGTGGGGGGGCTACCCGGGCATTGATAAGATTTTGATTGATGACATTCATGGTCGTTTTGGAAATCGCCGGCTAACTACCTTTCCGATTAAGGATATTCTGGTATATAAAATTTACTATCAGAAAATCCTCGGAATGAAGGTTCACTACCCGCTGAACCATGTGCCTTATGTAAAGAAGGATGCCGAGGATGAGCTGGAGCGCCTGTTTGGTTGGCAGCGTTTTCAGCACAAGCACCATGAATCACGGTTTACCCGGTTTTATGAAGACTACTGGATGCCGCGCAAGTTTGGCTACCACAAGCGGCGTGCGCATTTTTCCAGTTTGATTATGACGGGGCAGATGACGCGGGAGGCGGCGCTGGAGCGGATCAGCCGTCCAGAGATGGATGAGCACTTTTTACAGCAGGAATTTGAATATGTGGCGCACAAACTGGATTTGACAATGCCCGAGCTGCAAGCCATTTTTGATGCACCCAACAAGACCTTCCACGACTACAAGAACAAGCGCTGGGTGATTGGCCTGGGGGCCAAGGTGTTGAGTGTGCTGGGCCTGGAGAAACGGCTCTTTCGATGATCGCCCTGATTGATTATGGCGTGGGCAACGTGCAGGCGTTTTTGAACATGTTCAAACGTCTGGGAATTGATGCCTGCCGCGCCAGCACGTCCGAGGCTTTGCAGCAGGCCAGCCATCTCATCCTGCCCGGTGTGGGGGCGTTTGACCATGCGATGACGCAGCTGCAGCAGTCTGGCCTGCGCCCTGCGCTGGATACCTTGGTGCTGGAACAAAAAATACCCGTGTTGGGTATTTGCGTGGGAATGCAGATGCTGGCCAGCGGTAGCGATGAGGGGCAGTTGCCGGGGCTGGGCTGGATACCGGGGCGCGTCAAGGCTTTTGCACAGCAACCTGATTCACACAAGTTGCCCATGCCACATATGGGGTGGAATGATGTGAAATTTCGTGCCGAGCACCCACTGTTTCGTGATTTTGAAGCCGAATCACGTTTTTATTTTCTGCACTCTTATTATTTTGATGCGGTGGACGAAGCCGATGTAGTGGCTACGGCAGAGTACGGCGTTGACTTTGACTGCGTCGTGTCACGGGGCAATGTGTATGGAATTCAATGCCATCCCGAGAAGAGCCATCGTTTCGGTGCGCAGTTTTTGAAAAACTTTGCGGAGCTTTGATCCATGCTGCGCCCTCGTATAATCCCCTGCCTGTTGATTCAACAAGGCGGGCTGGTAAAAACCAGAAAATTCAAAGAACCTAAATATGTGGGTGATCCGATCAACGCCGTCAAGATTTTCAACGAGAAAGAATCTGACGAGTTGATGGTGCTGGATATTGACGCCACAGTAGACCAAGCTGAACCCAACTACGCTCTCATTGCCAAGCTGGCGGCCGAGTGCCGGATGCCACTGTGCTATGGCGGTGGCATCACCACGCCCGAGCAGGCGGCGCACATCATTGGCCTGGGAGTGGAGAAGGTGTCAGTCAGCGCTGCGGCGCTGGCCAGGCCGGCTCTGCTCACAGAGATGGCAGCCGCCATCGGTCGGCAAAGTGTGGTTGCGGTGCTGGATGTGCGTAAAAAGACCGGACTTTTCAGCAAGGGCTATGAGGTGTGTACACACAATGCCAAGCAGGCGCACAAGATAGACCTTATTGAGTTGGTGCAACAGTTGCAAGCGGCAGGCGCGGGTGAGATTGTCATTAATTCGATTGACCGCGATGGCGAGATGCAGGGCTACGACCTTGATTTGGCCCGGCAGGTGCGAAGTGTGGTCAAGGTGCCGCTCACTGTCTTGGGTGGGGCGGGTTCCTTGGCACATATCGGTGAATTGTTGAAAACCTGCGGTGTGGTGGGGACGGCAGCGGGCAGCTTGTTTGTTTTCAAGGGCCCTTACCGCGCGGTGTTGATCAATTACCCCACTGCTGTACAAAAAGATGAACTGTGCCGTGCCGTTTTGGCGGGCACGTAAGCGATTGAAGAAAAATCATGTTCAAGAATAAAACTCTGCTTATTACCGGCGGCACCGGCTCCTTCGGCAACGCCGTCCTGAAACGTTTCCTCGATACCGATATTGCCGAGATCCGCATCTTCAGCCGCGACGAAAAAAAACAGGACGACATGCGCAAGCGCTACCACAGCGCCAAGCTCAAGTTCTACATTGGCGACGTGCGCGATGCGCGCAGCATCGAGCAGGCCATGCGCGGAGTGGATTACGTGTTTCACGCAGCGGCGCTCAAGCAGGTGCCGTCGTGTGAGTTTTATCCCATGCAGGCGGTGCGCACCAATGTGATGGGTACCGAGAACGTGCTGGAGGCGGCGATTGCCGCGGGCGTCAAGCGCGTGGTGTGCCTGAGCACCGACAAGGCGGTCTATCCCATCAATGCCATGGGCATCAGCAAGGCGATGATGGAAAAGGTGATGGTGGCCACCAGCCGCAACCTGGAGGGCACGAGTACGGTGATCTGCGGCACACGCTACGGCAACGTGATGGCCTC
This sequence comes from Comamonas faecalis, assembly GCF_039538025.1. NCBI lineage: Bacteria > Pseudomonadati > Pseudomonadota > Betaproteobacteria > Burkholderiales > Comamonadaceae > Comamonas > Comamonas faecalis. The sequence goes on along the minus strand of NZ_BAABBP010000002.1, from coordinate 215,433 downwards.
GCGCGGCTCGGTGATTCCGCTGTTTGTGCAGCAGGTGTATGCGAACCAGCCCATCACGATTACCGACCCGGCGATGACGCGCTTCATGATGACATTGGGCGATGCGGTGGACTTGGTGTTGTATGCGTTCGAACACGGCCGCAATGGCGATATTTTTGTGCAAAAGGCGCCAGCAGCCACGATTGAAACCCTAGCCCATGCGGTGACGGGGCTGATGGGCAAGCCCGATCATCCCGTGCAGGTGATCGGAACGCGCCATGGCGAGAAGCTGTACGAGGCACTGCTCAGCCGCGAAGAGATGGCCTGCGCCGAGGACATGGGCGATTATTTTCGCGTGCCGGCCGATGGCCGGGATTTGAACTACGGCAAGTTTGTCGACCAGGGTGCGCAGCGCCTGACGCAGTCAGCCCATGGCGAGGATTACAACAGCCACAACACCGATCGGTTGGACGAGACCGGGATGCGGCAGCTGCTGCTCAAGCTCGATGGGATGCAGCGCATTGCCAGGGGCGAGATGGTGGGGGATGTGGAGGAGCATTGAGGGAGCCGTAGGTCGGATAAGCGCAGCACATCCGGCAAGCGTCGCTAGCAGTGTCTATCAAATACAATAGATGATTCTAGTATTTTGTTGTATGAGCCATTCCTTCCAGCGCCCATTCGTCGAAAAGCTGTCTCAGCGTCTGCACGGCACATCGCCCCTGATTCAGGTGTTAGTGGGGCCGCGTCAGGTGGGCAAGACCACGGGGGTGCGGCAGTTGATGACGCAGGTTCATTGGCCCACGCATTACGCCAATGCCGACGATGTGCTGGTCAGCGACCGCAATTGGCTGCTGGAGCAGTGGCAGCAGGCCTTGCTGCTGGGCGATGACGCGCTGCTGGTGGTCGATGAGATCCAAAAAATCCCCAACTGGCCCGAGACAATCAAGGCGCTATGGGATGCACGGCCGGGGCGCTTGCGGGTGCTGCTGCTGGGCTCCAGCGCTTTGCAGATTCAAGCAGGGGTGACTGAAAGCCTGGCCGGGCGCTTTGAGCTGCTACGTGTGCACCACTGGCGTTTTGTCGAGCTGCATGCAGCCTTTGGCTACGACCTGGATCGCTACCTGGCCTTTGGCGGCTACCCCGGCGCCGTGGCGCTGGAGGGCGATGCTGACCGCTGGTATGCGTATATGAAGGACGCGATTGTCGAGGCGGTGATTGGCAAAGACATTTTGCAAAGCCGCAAGGTGGCCAATCCGGCGCTGTTTCGCCAGGCGTTTGAGATTTTGTGTGCCTACCCGGCGCAGGAGATCAGCTATACCAAGCTGCTGGGGCAGTTGCAGGGCAAGGGCAACACCGATTTGGTCAAGTACTACATTGAGCTGTATGGCGGCGCTTTTTTGCTGCACGCGCTGCAAAAGTATTCGCCCAAGGCGTGGCTGTCGCGCAACTCCAGCCCCAAGATGCTGCCCGCTTGCCCGGCTCTGTACAGCATGGCGACAGGTGTGGCTGTGGCGCGCAATGCCGAGCAGCGCGGGCGCGCGTTTGAGCTGGCTGTGGGCTGCGAGCTGTTGCAGCAGCCGGGCCAGGTGACTTACTGGCGCGAGCGCAATGATGAGGTGGATTTTGTCTATCAGTACCGTGATCGGCTTTATGCCATCGAGGTGAAATCGGGCCGCAAAAAATCAGCCAAGGGTTTGGAGGTGTTTTGTGCCAAGGCGCCCGGTGCATTGCGGGTCATCGTCACGCCGGAAAATTTTGCGCAGTTTTCCGCCAATCCCAGGGGGTTTTTGGAAGCGGTGGCGCTGTGATGGCGTGCATCCCATCGCATGTGATCAGTGCCGTAGGCCGGATAAGCGCAGCGCATCCGGCATGCACCTATTGCTCCGGCCTTGTGATGTTTGAACTCGTCATCCCGGCGAAGGCCGGGATCCAGTGCCTTTGAGAGGAAGTCATGGATTGCGGCCTTCGCCGCAATGACGAAAAATTGCTACTTCAAAGGGCCGAATCAACAGTGCAGCTATCCATGTCCTTGGGGTCTGGTCGATAGCCAGGTTTTAAATTGCCTATTTATCCGTTTTAAATGGATAAATAGGCATAGAATAGTCTGGTATGAACGATTTATTTCGCCCTGTCATCCGCCAAAAAATCCTGGACATGCAGGCTGCGCCTTTGCCTGTGCTGACGCCGCGTGATGTGTGGCTGCCGGCGGTGCCGGGCAAGGCGCTGGCCGTGATTGGCATGCGGCGTGCGGGCAAGACGAGTTTTTTGTGGCAGCAGCTGGCCCAGCGCCATGCCCAAGGTACGGCGCGCGAGGGGCTGCTGTACTTCAGCTTCGAGGACGAGCGCCTGGCCGGCTTGCAGGGCGGTGATCTGGATGTGCTGGTGGAAGAGTTCTATCGCTTGCACCCGGATTGGCGCGATCAGCGGCGCTGCACCTTTTTTCTGGATGAAATTCAGGTGGTGCCCGGCTGGGAGTTGTTTGCGCGTCGGCTGCTGGATACTGAAAACGTCGAGCTTTTCTTGTCTGGCTCATCGGCCAAGCTGCTCTCGCGCGAGGTGGCGACCAGCATGCGCGGAAGGGCGCTGGAGGCGGTGGTGGCTCCCTTCAGTTTGCGCGAGGCGCTGCGCCATGTGGGGCAGGAGCCGCAGCAAAGCCCTGACCGTCTGCCTAAAGCGGGGCAGTCGCAATTGGATGCCGCGCTGGAGCGTTATTTGGCCGAGGGCGGCTTTCCTGAGGCTCAGGGGCTGGATGCGCGCAGCCGCACGGAGTTGCTGCGCAGCTATGTGGATGTGGTGCTGCTGCGCGATGTACTGGAGCGCCACAACCTGAGCCAGCCCCAGGTGTTGCGTTGGCTGGTGCAGCAGTTGCTGGGCAATGCGGCCGGAGGCTTCAGCATCAACAAGTTCCATGCCGACCTGCGCTCGCGTGGCGTGCCCGTGGCCAAGGAGACCTTGCACCAGATGCTGGCGCATCTGGAGGATGCATTCTTGCTGCACAGCGTGGCGCTGGCCACCGACTCCATCCGTCGCCAGCAAGTCAACCCGCGCAAGGTGTACCCGGTGGATACAGGGCTGATGGCGCTGTTCGACAAATCGGGCAAGCCCAATAGTGGGCACGCGCTGGAGACAACGGTGCTGCACGCGCTGCTACGCCTTGGCGCGCAGGTGGGCTATGTGCTGACGCCAGGCGGTTTTGAGGTGGATTTTCACGCTGCGCTGCCTGATGGCGAGCAATGGCTGGTGCAGGTATGTCTGGACATTGGCGACACCGCCACCTTGCAGCGCGAGGTGCGCGCCTTGCAGGACGCGCAAGCCTTGTGGCCTGGCGTACGCTGCCTGCTGGTGGCGCAGTTCATGCCGCCGTTGGTTGATTTGCCGCCGGGCATTGAGCTGCACCGTGCCAGCCATTGGTTGCTGGGCACGGCAAACGAATGATGGATAAAAAACCGACGATGAAAAAAATCTTGATCACTGGCGCCAACGGTTTCGTTGGGCAAAACCTACAACTGCACCTGTCCGAGCGCAAGGATGTGCAGGTGCGCTGTTTTACTCGTGCGAATGCGCTGGCAGATTTGCCCGCGCTGCTCGATGGCGTGGACTTTGTCTTTCATCTGGCGGGGGTGAATCGCCCGCAAGACCCGGCGGAATTCAACACGGGCAACGCCGGGCTGACGCAGGTGCTGTGCGATGCGCTGGTACAGACGGCTTCCAGCACTGGGCGCAAAGTCCCGGTGGTTTTTGCCTCGTCCACCCAGGCGGCACAAGACAACCCCTATGGCCGCAGCAAGCGTGCAGCGGAGGAAGCATTGTTCGATTTGCAGCGTCAGCACGGCGTGCCGGTGCATGTGTTTCGCCTGCCCAATGTGTTTGGCAAGTGGGCGCGGCCCAACTACAACTCGGCCGTCGCCACGTTCTGCCACAACACGGCGCGCGGGCTGCCTATCACCGTCAACGACCCGGCAGCGCCTTTGACGCTGGTGTATGTGGATGACGTAATTGCGCGCTTTGTGCAGTTGCTCGATGGCGCCGATGCCGCCGTGGATGGCAGCGGTTTTGCCAGCGTGGCGCCGCAATACAGCACCACGGTGGGTACGCTGGCAGCGCAGATTCAGGCGTTTGCCGATAGCCGATCCAGCCTGATGACCGAACGCGTGGGCGCCGGGCTGGTGCGGGCGTTGTATTCCACTTACGTGAGCTACCTGCCGGTGGATGCTTTTGCCTACACCGTGCCCCAGCATGGCGATGCGCGCGGGGTGTTCGTCGAGATGCTGAAAACGCCTGATTGCGGTCAATTCAGCTACTTCACCGCGCACCCGGGCATCACGCGCGGTGGGCACTACCACCACAGCAAGACCGAGAAGTTCCTGGTCATCAAGGGCCAAGCGCGCTTCAAGTTCCGCCATATGCACACTGGCCAGGCCTATGAGCTGCTGACCAGCGGCGACAAGGCCGAGGTCGTCGAAACCGTGCCCGGCTGGACACACGACATCACCAATATCGGCAGTGACGAACTGGTGGTGATGCTGTGGGCCAATGAGATATTTGACCGGGACAAGCCGGATACTTTTGCCTGCCCGTTGTGAATGAGACTGACGATGAAAAAACTAAAAATCATGACCGTCGTGGGCACACGACCCGAAATCATTCGACTCTCACGCGTGCTGGCTCGGCTCGATGAGCATTGCGACCATGTGCTGGTACATACCGGGCAAAACTACGATTACGAGTTGAACCAGATTTTTTTTGACGATCTGGGTATTCGCAAGCCTGATTATTTCTTGAATGCTGCTGGCGGCAATGCTGCCGAAACCATAGGCAACATCATTGGCAAGATGGACGGCGTGTTGCTAGCCGAGCAGCCCGAGGCGCTGCTGGTGCTGGGCGACACAAATAGCTGCTTGTCGGTCATTCCGGCCAAGCGGCGCAAGATTCCTATCTTCCACATGGAGGCGGGCAACCGTTGCTTTGACCAGCGTGTGCCCGAGGAGACCAACCGCCGCATCGTTGACCACACGGCAGACATCAATCTGACTTACAGCAGCATCGCGCGCGAATATTTGCTGCGCGAGGGCCTGCCGCCCGACCAGGTCATTAAAACCGGCAGTCCCATGTGCGAGGTGCTGGCGCATTACCGCCCGAAGATCGACGCATCCGACGTATTGCGGCGCCTGGGCCTGGAGCCGGGGCAGTTCTTCGTCGTCAGTGCGCACCGCGAGGAAAACATCGACTCCGACAAAAGCTTTGCCAAGCTGGTGCAAGTGCTCAACGCCGTGGCCGAGGGTTATGGCCTGCCGGTCATCGTCAGCACCCATCCGCGTACGCAAAAGCGCGTGGATGCGCTGGGGGTGCAGTTTCATCCGCTGGTGCAGTTGCTCAAGCCGCTGGGGTTTTCTGATTACAACCGGCTGCAACTGGAAAGCCGTGCGGTGCTGTCGGACAGTGGCACGATCAATGAGGAGTCGTCCATCCTCAACTTTCCGGCACTGAACCTGCGCGAAGCGCACGAACGTCCTGAAGGTATGGAAGAAGCTGCCGTGATGATGGTCGGGCTGGAGGTGGGGCGCGTTCTGCAAGGCTTGGCCATTTTGCAAACCCAGCCACGCGGGTCAGAGCGCCTGCTGCGCCAGGTGGCGGATTACTCCATGTCCAATGTGTCGGACAAGGTGCTGCGCATTGTTCATAGCTATACCGATTATGTGAATCGGGTGGTGTGGAAGAAATATTGACGCATGGCCATACGTGTTTTGTTGCTCACGCAGTGGTTTGATCCGGAACCTACGTTCAAAGGTTTGCTTTTTGCACGTGAATTGGTGCAGCAGGGTTTTGAAGTGGAAGTTCTCACTGGATTTCCCAATTACCCTGGGGGTAAGATTTATCCAGGTTACAAAATAAAGTGGCTGCAACGGGAGGTGGTTGACGGCGTACACATAACTCGTGTGCCGCTTTATCCAAATCATGACCAGTCTGCAATCAAGCGGGTGATTAATTACGCTAGTTTTGCAGCGTCATCCTTGTTTTATGGGCTGTTCATGGCTAAGCGGGCGAACGTGATTTATGCCTATCACCCGCCGTTGACTGTGGGGGTTACGGCGGGCCTGATCCGGCTGCTGCGGCGTATCCCGGTGGTGTATGACATTCAGGACATGTGGCCCGACACGCTGCGCGCTACTGGTATGTTGAACAACGCCAAGGCTTTGAATGTGGTGGCGATGGTGTGCCGTTGGGTATATCGGCATATGGATCACATCGTGGTGCTCTCGCCAGGCTTTAAGCGCCTGCTGCTGGAGCGCGGTGTGCCCGAGCGCAAGCTGGAGGTGATCTACAACTGGGCGGATGAAGCAGCCTTGTCGACCCCCAGCAGCCAGGGTGATTTGCCGCTAGCCCTGGCCGACGCAACGCAGTTTCGTATTCTGTTTGCCGGCAATATGGGCAAAGCTCAGGCGCTGGATACCGTACTGGACGCCGCCCGCCTGCTGCAAGAGCGCAGCGCGCCCGTGCGCTGGGTGATGCTGGGCAGCGGCGTGGAGGTGCCACGCCTGAAACAGCGCGCGGCAGACATGGGGTTGCGTAATCTGGTGTTTTTGCCTGCTGTGCCCATGGCCGAGGTAGGGCGCTACCTGGAGGCCGCTGACGCGTTGCTGGTGCATTTGCGCAAAGATCCATTGTTTGAAATCACCATTCCATCTAAGACACAGGCCTATATGGCAGTGGGTAAACCGTTGTTGATGGCGGTTGATGGTGATGCGGCTGATTTGGTTCGCCAGTCGGGCGGCGGAGTAGTGGCTGAGTCGGAAAATGCCCAGGCCTTAGCTGCGGCAGCTGAAACTTTGTCGAAGGCACCGGCCGATGTTTTGGCAAAAATGGGCGGTAACGCAAAACAGTTCTACGCAGAGCATTTGGCCATTGAGGTTGGGGTGCAGAAATTTGGCAAAATTTTTCAGCGCTTGGCGTGTTGATTGTTTATGAAACGTCTCCTCGACTTCACCGTCGCCCTGCTGGGCCTGATCGCCCTGGCCCTGCCCTTGTGCATCCTCATCCTGCTCATCCGCCGCAAGCTCGGCAGCCCAGTGTTTTTCCGCCAAACCCGCCCCGGTCTGCATGGCAAGCCGTTCCAGATGGTCAAGTTCCGCACCATGACGGACGCGCGCGATGCGCAGGGCGCGCTGCTGCCCGACGCCGACCGCCTCACGCCCTTTGGCCGTTTTCTGCGCTCCACTAGCCTGGATGAGCTGCCGGAGCTGTGGAACGTGCTCAAGGGCGACATGAGCCTGGTCGGCCCACGCCCGCTGCTGATGGAATACCTGCCGCTGTACTCGCCCGAGCAGGCGCGCCGCCACGCCGTGCGTCCGGGCGTGACCGGCTGGGCGCAGGTCAACGGCCGCAACGCCATCAGCTGGGAAGAAAAGTTTGCGCTCGACGTGTGGTACGTCGATCACCAATCGCTGGCGCTGGATCTGCGTATTCTGTGGCTGACGGTCAAGAAGGTGCTGGTGCGCGAGGGCATCAGTGCTGCGGGCGAGGCGACGATGGGCAAGTTCACCGGCAACTCACCCCCAATGTGATGGCATATACTCCGGCATATGCCATTGATAAGGAGGTCACCATGCTTGCCGAACGCCATGTCCGTTTGTTCCGCAATGGCCGCAACCAGGCGGTGCGCATTCCGCGTGAATTTGAGTTCGATGCCGATGAAGTCCTGATGCGCCGCGAAGACGGGCGCTTGATTTTGGAACCGTTGCCCCAGCCTGGCCTGCTGGCGACGCTGGCGCGCTTGCAGCCGCTCGATGATGTGGTACTGGCGGATTGGGATGCAGGCCTGGCGCCGCTGGATGACGTGGTGCTATGAGCGCGCCGCAGTTCTTGCTCGATACCAACATCCTCTCCGACCTGGTGCGCCAACCCCAGGGCGTGGTGGCGCGGCGCATTGCGCAGGTGGGCGAAGACGCGGTGTGTACCTCCATCATCGTCGCCGCCGAGTTGCGCTTTGGCGCGGCCAAACGGGGCGCGCCGCGCTTGACGCAGCAGGTGGATGCCATTTTGGCCGCCCTGCCGGTGTTGCCGCTGGAGCTGCCAGCCGACGCTGGCTATGCCCAGATCCGCTGTGCGCTGGAGCAGGCCGGGCAGCCCATTGGCCCCAATGATTTGCTGATTGCCGCCCACGCGCTGGCACTGCAATGCACGCTGGTAACGGCCAACGAGCGCGAGTTTGCGCGCGTACCGGGGTTGGTGATTGTCAATTGGCTTGGGGCTGGATGATGCTGTGGGTACCGTGCCAGCGCCCCATGAAAATCGCCTCTCTCGTAGGAGCGGCGCCCTCGCCGCGAAGCCCCCCTCGCAGCGTAACGATTCAAGCAAAAACCGCCTGTAACGCTTGCGCAGCAAGCGCGAGCAGCTCTCTTTATCATAGTAAAAAGGACGCCTCCCCATGCCCGCCTCCCAAGACCTGTACGCCGTCTATGGCGCCAGCGGCTGTGGCCGTGGGGTGATGCCGCTGGCGCGCCAGCAGCTGCGCCAGGCCGGCGTGGTGCCGGAGCGCCTGGTGTTTGTCGATGACGGCGCGGGCCTGCCGCCGCTGCTCAACGGCCAGCGCGTGCTGAGCTACGCGCAGTTTCTGGCCGAGCCGGCGCGCCAACGCCATGCTGTGCTGGCGATTGCCGCCAGCACCATCCGCGAGCAATTGGCGCAGCGCTGCGCACAAGACGGCGTGCAGCCCTGGACGGTGCAGGCGGCCAACGTCGTCACCATGGACGCGGTGGAACTGGGCGCGGGCGCCATCCTGAGCCCCTTCGTCACGCTGACCAGCAATATCCGCATCGGCCGGCATTTCCACGCCAACCTGTATAGCTACGTTGAGCACGATTGCGTGATTGGCGACTTCGTCACCTTTGCCCCGGGCGTGATGTGCAACGGCAACATCGTGGTGGAAGACCACGCCTACATCGGCACCGGCGCCGTCATCAAGCAGGGGCAACCGGGTAAGCCGCTGGTGATCGGGCGCGGCGCGGTGGTCGGCATGGGCGCGGTGGTGACCAAGAGCGTGCCGGCCGGGGCGACGGTGGTGGGCAATCCGGCGCGGGTGCTGGTGAAGGGGTAGAGGTGTTGACGCCGTTCCAACAGCGGCGCGATATCGGTTGAAACTCTTGCCAACGGCGCTCGATGAGCGGAATGTTTTTGGATGGTCGTGCTCAACTTGTACAATATTGCGGTACAAAAGGAGTGGTAATGACCGTAGAAACAACCTATAGCCAGGCTCGAGGGCAACTCAAATCCCTGATGGACAGGGCCGTGGATGACCGTGAGGTCATCGTCGTGCGCCGACGCAGTGGCGGTGACGTGGCGTTGATTGCTGCCGATGAGCTGCAAAGCTTGGTGGAAACCGCGCATTTGCTGCGCTCTGGCAAAAATGCGCAGCGCTTGCTTGCTGCGCTGGCCAGGGCACGCGCAGGCGATTTGCCGGCAACGCCGCTGGCCGATTTGCAAAAACGGGTGGGCTTTGATGCGTGATGCCGACTTGCTGGCCGTATGCCATCCGGAGTTTCTGGAGGATTTGCAGCATTGGGTGGAAACGGATCGGCGTGTCGCCAAGCGTTTGCTGGAGTTGGTGCGGGCAATTGTGCGCAGCCCGTTTGATGGGATTGGCAAGCCTGAGCCGCTCAAATACTTGGGGCCGGATGTGTGGTCGCGCCGCATCACGCAGGAACACCGCTGTGTCTATCTGGTCAAGGCCGATCGGGTGGAGTTTCTCCAGGGGCGTTATCACTATTAAGGTGGCGGCCAATAACGTCTATGCCAGTGGTGCTGTGGCCTGCATGGTGAGACAAAAATGCCATGCAACCACTGTCGTTGAATTTGATTGAAAGTTATCTGCATGTTGAACACCCCTTTTTCCCCCTGGCCCAGCTTTAGCGCGCAAGAGGCCGACGCCGTGCGCGATGTGCTGTTGTCGAACAAGGTCAATTACTGGACAGGTACCGAGTGCCGTGCGTTTGAGAAGGAGTTTGCCGCCTGGGCTGGCACGCGCCACGCCGTGGCGCTGGCCAATGGAACGCTGGCGCTGGACGTGGCTTTGAAGGCACTGGGCATTGGCCCGGGCGACGAGGTGGTGGTGGCGCCGCGCACCTTCATCGCCAGTATTTCCTGCGTGGTCAACGCCGGCGCCACGCCCGTGTTTGCCGATGTGGAGGAAGACAGCGGCAACATCAGCGCCGCCACCATTGCCAAGGTGTTGACGCCCAAGACCCGTGCGGTGATTTGCGTCCATCTGGCCGGCTGGCCCTGCGACATGGACGCCATCATGGCCCTGGCCGAGCAGCATGGTTTGAAGGTGATCGAGGACTGCGCCCAGGCGCATGGCGCCAAGTACAAGGGGCGCAGCGTCGGCAGCATTGGCCACGTGGGCGCCTGGAGTTTTTGCCAGGACAAGATCATGACCACCGGCGGCGAGGGCGGCATGGTAACCACCAACGACGAGGCGCTGTGGCGCGCCATGTGGAGTTTCAAGGATCACGGCAAGAGCTATGCGGCGGTCTATGAGCGCGAGCACGCGCCGGGTTTCAGGTGGCTGCACGAGAGTTTTGGCACCAACTGGCGCATGCTGGAGATGCAGGCCGTGATTGGCCGCATTCAGTTGCAGCGCATGGCCGGTTGGACGGCCACGCGCACGCGCTATGCAGAGCAAATTTGGGCGGCTTGCCGTGCGTTGCCTGTGCTGCGTGTACCCAATCTGCCCACTGATTTAAAGCACGCCCATTACAAGTGCTATGTCTATGTGCGTCCCGAAAAGCTGGCGCCAGGCTGGAGTCGCGACCGCATCGTCGCCGAGATCAACGCTGCCGGTGTGCCCTGCTACCAGGGCAGCTGCTCCGAGGTGTATCTGGAAAAGGCGTTTGATGGCACCGGCTGGCGGCCTGCCCAGCCCTTGCCGGTTGCGCAGGCCCTGGGCCAGACGAGCGTGATGTTCCTGGTGCATCCGACGCTGACCCAGGCGGAGATCGACAAGACCTGCGCGGTGATTGCCCAAGTGGTGGGGCAGGCCTCTGGTCGGTAGATGGTGCGGCAATGACCCGGGGTGTAGGAGGCCAGCCCTCTGGCCGATGGTTTGGGTGTGCCAGCCATCGCGGCGAGGGCGCCGCTCCCACGGGGAACCGAAGCGAATTCAAGGGTTTTCATGCACGAACAGGGCAATAGCGCCATGACCGGCGCCTATCTGGTCACCGGCGGCGCCGGCTACATCGGCTCGCACACCACGCTGGCGCTGCTGCAGGCGGGGCACGAGGTGGTGGTGCTCGACAACCTGAGCAACAGCGCGCCCGAGGCGCTGGCGCGCGTGGCCCGCATTGCCGGGCGCGCGCTGCGCTTCGTGCAGGGCGACGTGCGCGATGCGGCGCTGCTGCGGCAGGTGTTTGAGCAGCACGACATTGCCGCGGTGCTGCATTTTGCCGGGCTCAAGGCCGTGGGCGAGAGCGTGCGCGAGCCGCTGCGCTATTACGACAACAACGTCGCCGGCAGCGTGGCGCTGTGCCAGGAGATGCAGGCGGCGGGGGTGTTCACGCTGGTGTTCAGTTCGTCGGCCACGGTGTATGGCGACGTGGCGCAGATGCCGATCAGCGAGGCGACGCCGACAGGGCGGCCGACCAACCCCTACGGCCGCTCCAAGCTCATGGTCGAAGAGCTGCTGGCCGACCTGGCCGAGTCCGACCCGCGCTGGCGCATTGGCGTGCTGCGCTATTTCAACCCGGTGGGCGCGCACGACAGCGGCCTGATTGGCGAGGATCCGAACGGCATTCCCAACAACCTGCTGCCCTACATCACCCAGGTGGCGGTGGGCCGGCTCAAGGAACTGGCGGTGTTTGGCGACGACTACCCCACACCCGACGGCACGGGCGTGCGCGACTACATCCACGTCGTTGACTTGGCCGATGGGCACTTGAAGGCGCTGCAGGCGCTGGAGCGGCGCAGCGGCTGGCAGGTGTGGAACCTGGGCACTGGCCAGGGCTACAGCGTGCTGCAGATGGTGAGGGCCTTCGAGGCGGCCGCCGGCACCCCGGTGGCCTACCGCATCGCCCCGCGCCGGGAGGGCGACATTGCCCAGTGCTGGGCCGACCCGGCCAAGGCGCAGCGGGAACTGGGCTGGTGCGCCCAACGTGGCCTGGCGCAGATGATGCAGGATGCCTGGCGCTGGCAGTCGGGCAACCCGGCGGGGTATGGGGCGGGATGAGCGGGGCAGGCCATCGCGGCGAGGGCGCCGCTCCTACGGGGGTGTGAGATTGTTGTAGGAGCCCAGCCCTCTGGCCGATGAACGTCTGGAAGGGACCGACGATGACACCAGAGCGCCCGCATGCCGCAGCGTTGCGGCGCGGCCGGGTTTCGCTGGCCGGGGCTGTGTATCTGATCACCACGGTGACCCGGCAGCGCCAGCCGCTGTTTGCCGATTGGCGGTGCGCGCGCGAGGTCGTTCGGGCCCTGATGGGCGAAGCCGCGCTGGGACGGGCCGATACGCTGGCCTATGTGGTGATGCCCGACCACGTGCATTGGCTGATGCAGCTGCGCGGTGAGGCGGCGCTGTCTGCCGTGGTGCGCAGCGTCAAGTCGGTGTCGGCGCACCGCTTGGGCGCGGCGGTGTGGCAGCCGGGGTTTCATGACCATGCGCTGCGCGCCGACGAGGACGTGGTGGCCGCAGCGCGCTATGTGGTGGCCAATCCGCTGCGCGCGGGGCTGGTGCACAGGCTGGCCGATTACCCGCATTGGGATGCGGTGTGGCTGGGGGAGGACGAGCGGGAGTTGTGGTGACGTGGGGCGATCGCGGCGAGGGCGCAGGGTTGTTTGTAGGAGGCCAGCCCTCTGGCCGATGGGGCCATCGCGGCGAGGGCGCCGCTCCTGCGAGGCAGGGTGATTTGGCCCGGATAATCCGGGGCGCCTGGCGTGGGCCGGGCGGGTTGAATTCCTAGGAGAAGCGATGTTGTTGAGCAAGGCCCTGGCGCCGCTCTTGGTGTGGCCGCGCCGGGCCAAGCAGCTGGTGGTGCTGCTGGTCGATGTGCTGGCGGCGCTGCTGGCGGTGTGGCTGGCGTTTTATCTGCGCATCGAGCAGTGGGGTGCGCCGGTGGCGCAACAGGCGTGGGTGTACGCGGCGGCGCTGCTGTTCGTGCCGATGTTCGTCCGCATGGGGCTGTACCGGGCGGTGTTTCGCTATGCGGGCATGGCCGCTCTGCTGACGACGGCGCTGGCCACGCTGGTCTATGGCGTGGTGTTTTTTGCCGTGCTGCTGTGGGCACGGTGGCAGGGCGTGCCGCGCAGTGTGGGGCTGATCCAGCCCATCTTGTTCTTGCTGCTGGCCGGCGGCTGGCGCGTGCTGGCGCGGTTTGCGCTGCTCAGCGCGTCGGCCGCGGGCAAGCAGGTAGCGCTCAAGGGGCGGCTGCTGATTTATGGCGCGGGCGAGGCGGGCGCGCAGACGGCGCTGGCGCTGGGCGTGGCGCGCGAGTACAAGGTTTGCGGCTTCGTCGACGACGACCCGGCCAAGGTGGGGCGCAGCATCAATGGCGCGCCCATCATTGCACCGGCGGACGTCGGCGCGTTCGTGCAGCGCCATGAGGTTGGCGACGTGCTGCTGGCCATTCCGTCGCTGTCGCGCGAGCGCCGGCGCGCCATCATCGCCTCGCTGCAGCAGCTGCAGGTGCACGTGCGCTCGCTGCCGGGGCTCAAGGATCTGGCCGAGGGCAAGGTGTCGGTATCGGACTTCCAGGAGCTCGACATCGAGGACTTGCTCGGCCGCGCGCCGGTGCCGCCCGACGAGGAGCTGCTGGCGCGCAACCTGCACGGCCGCGTGGTGCTGGTGACGGGCGCGGGCGGCAGCATCGGCAGTGAGCTGTGCCGCCAGATCGTGCTGCAGCACCCGCTGCAGCTGGTGCTGTTCGAGCACAACGAGTTCGGCCTGTACGCCATCCATCAAGAGCTGCAGGCGCTGTGCCGCAAGCACGGCCTGGACGTGGTGCTGGTGCCGCAGCTGGGCAGCATCCGCCATCTGCGCCGCGTGCGCGAGGTGTTTGCGCGCTTCAGCCCGCAGGTGGTCTACCACGCGGCGGCGTACAAGCACGTGCCCATGGTGCAGGCCAACCCGTCCGAGGGCATTTTGAACAACGTCTTCGGCACGCTGAACGTGGCGCGCACGGCGCTGGAGGCGGGCGTGGCGCACTGCGTGCTCATTTCCACCGACAAGGCGGTGCGCCCGACCAATGTGATGGGCGCGAGCAAGCGCGTGGCCGAGCTGGTGCTGCAGGCGCTGGCGGCGGCCCCGGCGGTCGACTTCAGCGCCATCGACGAAACCACGGGCCTGGCGCCCGTGGCCAACCGCACGCAGCTGGCCATGGTGCGTTTTGGCAACGTGCTGGGCAGCAGCGGCTCGGTGGTGCCGCTGTTTCGCCGCCAGCTGCGCGCCGGCGGGCCGCTGACGGTGACGCACGCCGAGGTGACGCGGTATTTCATGACGATTCCCGAGGCCGCGCAGCTGGTGCTGCAGGCCGGCGCGATGGGGCAGGGCGGCGAGGTGTTCGTGCTCGACATGGGCGAGCCGGTCAAGATCATCGACCTGGCGCGGCGCATGGTGGCGCTGTCGGGGCTGACGGTGCGCGACGACGCCCATCCCGACGGCGACGTAGCCATCCAGGTCGTCGGCCTGCGCCCGGGCGAGAAGCTGTACGAGGAGCTCTTGATCGGCGACAACCCCGAGCCCACCAGCCACCCGCGCATCCTGCAGGCGCGCGAGGCCTTCGTGCCATGGCCGCAGCTGTTGCCGGCGCTGGTGGCGTTGCGCGCCGCCGCCAAGGCGGGCGATGCGCGGGCCATCCATGCGCTGCTGGCGCGGCTGGTCAGCGGCTATCGCAAGGATGTGGTGTAGGGGCCATCGCGGCGAGGGCGCCGCTCCTACGGTGCGCATGGCCTGACTGGGGGTGTAGGAGGCCAGCCCTCTGGCCGATGGATCCATCGCGGCGAGGGCGCCGCTCCCAGGGGGATCGAGCGTTGCGGCACAATTTACGCCGTTTGTCTTCACTCACACCCCACCGACCATGACCGATCCGTCCTCCATCACCCCGCGCGACAAGGCCGAAATCCTGGCCCAGGCGCTGCCCTACATCCGCAAGTTCCACGGCAAGACCATGGTCATCAAGTACGGCGGCAACGCCATGACCGACCCGGCGCTGCAGCAGGACTTTGCCGAGGACGTGGTGCTTTTGAAGCTGGTCGGCATGAACCCGGTGGTGGTGCACGGCGGCGGGCCGCAGATCGAGGCGGCGCTCAAGCGCCTGGGCAAGCAGGGCCATTTCGTCCAGGGCATGCGCGTGACCGACGCCGAGACCATGGAGGTGGTCGAGTGGGTGCTGGCCGGCGAGGTGCAGCAGGACATCGTGGGTCTTATCAACCAGGCGGGCGGCAAGGCCGTGGGCCTGACCGGGCGCGACGGCGGCATGATCCGCGCCAGGAAGCTCAAGATGCTCGACCACAAGGATGCCAGCGTGGAGCACGACGTGGGCCAGGTGGGCGACATCGTCGCGATCGACCCGAGCGTGGTCAAGGCGCTGCAGGACGACGCCTTCATCCCAGTGGTCAGCCCCATCGGCTTTGGCGAGGACAACGAGAGCTACAACATCAACGCCGACGTGGTCGCCAGCCGGCTGGCCTCGGTGCTCCAGGCCGAGAAGCTGGTGATGCTGACCAACATCCCCGGTGTGCTCGACAAGCAGGGCCAGCTGATCACCGAGCTGACGCCGGCGCAGATCGACGCGCTGATTGCCGACGGGACGATCAGCGGCGGCATGCTGCCCAAGCTGGCCGGCGCCATCGACGCGGCCAAGGCGGGGGTGAATGCGGTGCACGTGGTCGACGGCCGCGTGCCGCATTCGATGCTGCTGGAGATACTGACCGACCAGGCCTATGGGACGATGATTCGCAGCGAGTGAATGCGGTGGCGATTGGCGTGTGCCGCTGCACAGCGGATACGATATGTGACAACTTCCGCTGCACACGCCATACGACATGTCGCATACCACGTCCGCTTCCGAGACAAACGCTGCTGCCGAACCGGTAACCTCTTCGCCGCGTCGCCGCCCCGCCCCTGGCCAGCGCCGCCTGCAGATATTGCAGACGCTGGCCCAGCTGCTGCAGGAGCCCGGCGCCGAGCGCGTGACGACGGCGGCGCTGGCGCGCCAGCTGCAGGTGAGCGAGGCGGCGCTGTACCGGCATTTCGCCAGCAAGGCGCAGATGTTCGAGGGGCTGATCGACTTCATCGAATTGAGCGTCTTCACACTGGTGCAGCAAATCCAGCAACAGCAGGGCGACGGCGAGCATGAGGGCGCGCGCAGCGCGGCGCGCATCGTGGCGGTGGTGGCGCAGTTTGCCGAGGCCAACCCGGGCCTGGCGCGCGTGATGGTGGGCGACGCACTGGTGCTGGAACACGTGCGCCTGAACGAGCGCATGGAGCGCTTCTTTGGCAAGGTCGAGGCGCAGCTGCGCCAGTGCCTGCGCCCCCAGGCGGACACGACCAGCGTGGTCGCTCCGGCGGCTGAGGCGCAGTTGCGCGCGGCGCTGCTGGTCGACCTGCTGCGCGGGCGATTGCAGCGCTGGGTGCGCAGCGGCCTGCATGAGCGGCCGACCCGGCAGTTGATGGAGGCGTTGGCGCTGGTGCTGTGATGCGCCGACGGGCGGCGGCGCTTGCTGCTGCCAATCCGGGGCGGGTGGGTTTGTGCCTCGGCTTTCTTTGCGGAGGTGGGGACTGGATTCCGGCCTGCGCCGGAATGACGACCTCCATTCCGTCATTCCGGCGCAGGCCGGAATCCAGTCCGCCCACGCCGCAGCTGTGCCAGTTGGGAACCACCGACCGGTCGTCATTCCGGCGAAAGCCGGAATCCAGTACCCTGCGCCCCATGAAGCAGCCCTGCGTCTACATCCTGGCAAGCGCCCGCAATGGAACGCTTTATACGGGTGTGACGTCCAGCCTGATCCAGCGGGTATGGCAGCACAAGAATGACTTGGTTGAAGGATTCACCCGCAAATACCGGATTCATACCCTGGTGTGGTTTGAGATGCATGAAACCATGGAGTCGGCGATCCGGCGCGAGAAGGCGATCAAGGAGTGGCGGAGGGCGTGGAAGATGGCGCTGATTGAAAAGGGTAATCCGGGTTGGGTTGATTTGTACCCGGGTCTTCTTGATTGAGGTGGGGACTGGATTGCGGCCTGCGCCGCAATGACGACCTCTACTCCGTTGGTCCAGCGCCTCTACCGTGCAGTCCGTCATTCCGGCGCAGGCCGCAATCCAGTCCCGCCCTTTGCCAATATGCCGCCCCGGACATGGTGTGGCGAACCGGTTGGGCGTTAGGTGTTTACCCTTGAATTCCCGCCCGTCCCTACGCGCGCACTGGCGTCGTGCGCAGGAGTGATGCAAAATAGCACGATCGTTCGTTTTATCGTCTGCTTCCCATGCCCCTCACCCGTCCCGCAGCCAAGTCCGCCCATGCCAGCACCCGCGAAAGCCGGGCGTTGCACAAGGGGCAGCAGACCAAGGCCGCCATCGTCGATGCAGCCTTGGGGCTGGCCGCGCATGCCGGGCTGGAGGGGCTGTCCATTGGCGCGCTGGCCGACGCGACGGGCATGAGCAAGTCGGGTGTGTTCGCCCACTTCGGCTCGCGCGAGGAGCTGCAGATCTCCGTGGTGCGTGAGTACCACCACCGTTTCGAGCAAGAGGTGTTCTACCCCGCCATGCAGCAGGAGCGCGGCCTGGCGCGCCTGCGGGCGTTGTTCGACAACTGGATGCAGCGCACCTCGACCGAACTGGACTCGGGCTGCATCTACATCGGCGGTGCGGTCGAGTTCGACGACCGCCCCGGCCCGGTGCGCGACGCGCTGGTCGATTCGGTGCGCATCTGGCTGGCGGCGGTGCGTCGCGCCATCGTGCAGTGTTGCGAAAGCGGGCAGCTGCGCGCGGGTACCAATGCCGACCAGATGCTGTTCGAGATCCACGGCTTGATCCTGGCGCTGCACTACGAGGCGCGGTTTCTGCGCACGCCCGGCTCGATCGCGCGTGCGCATACCGGTTTCGACAACATCCTGGCGCGCTACGGCGCGTAGTTTTCTTTTTTTCCATCGATCCCCCCCTCTCAATCCAAGGAGTCCGCACATGCCTACCTACACGCCGCCGCTGCGCGACATGCAATTCGTGCTGCACGAGGTCTTTCAGGTCACCGAGGCCTTCAAGGCCATGCCGCGCCACGCCGACGTGGACGCCGACACGATCAACGCCGTCCTCGAAGAAGCGGGCAAGTTCGCCGCCGAGGTGACGTTCCCGCTCAACATCAGCGGCGACACCGAGGGCTGCCAGCTCGACAACCAGACGCATGAGGTGACTACGCCCAAGGGCTTCAAGGAGGCCTATCAGCAATACGTGGAAGGCGGCTGGCCCGCGCTGTCGTGCGAGCCCGAGTACGGCGGCCAGGGCCTGCCCTTCGTCGTCAACCAGTGCCTGTACGAGATGCTCAACAGCGCCAACCAGGCGTGGACCATGTACCCCGGCCTGTCGCACGGCGCCTACGAGGCGCTGCACGCCCACGGCACCGACGAGCAGAAAAAGCTCTACCTGCCCAAACTGACCAGCGGCGAGTGGACCGGCACCATGTGCCTGACCGAGCCGCATTGCGGCACCGACCTGGGCCTGCTGCGCACCAAGGCCGAGCCCGTGGGCGATGGCACCTACAGGATCACCGGCAACAAGATCTTCATCAGCGCCGGCGAGCATGGCTTTACCAGCAACATCGTGCACCTGGTGCTGGCGCGCCTGCCGGACGCGCCCAAGGGCAGCAAGGGCATCAGCCTGTTCGTCGTGCCCAAGTTCAAGGTGGGCGCCGACGGCAGCATTGGCGAGCGCAACCCCATCTACTGCACCGCGCTGGAGCACAAGATGGGCATCCACGGCAACGCCACCTGCGCGCTCAGCCTGGACGGCGCCATTGGCACGCTGGTGGGCCAGCCCAACAAGGGCCTGGCCGCGATGTTCGTGATGATGAACGCCGCCCGCCTGGGCGTGGGCAACCAGTCGCTGGGACTGACCGAGGTTGCCTTCCAGAACGCGCTGGTCTACGCCAAGGACAGGTTGCAGATGCGCTCGCTGTCGGGCACCAAGGCCAAGGACAAGGAGGCCGACCCCATCATCGTCCACCCCGACGTGCGCAAGATGCTGATGACTGCCCGCGCCTACGCCGACGGTGCGCGCGCGCTGCAGGTGTACTGCTCGCTGCTGGTCGACCAGGAGCAGCACCACACCGATGAAAAAGTGCGCAAGGACAGCGCAGAGCTGGTCGCGCTGCTGACCCCCATCGTCAAGGCCTTCGTGACCGACAACGGCCACATCAGCACCAACGCCTGCATGCAGGTCTTCGGCGGCCATGGCTTCATCAAGGAATGGGGCATGGAGCAGTACGTGCGCGACAACCGCATCAACATGATCTACGAGGGCACGAACACCGTGCAGTCGCTGGATCTGCTGGGGCGCAAGGTGCTGGGCAACCAGGGCGCGACGCTCAAGAAATTCGGCAAGCTCATCGGGCAGCTGGTGGCCGAGGAGGGCGTGAACGAGGCGATGTCCGAGTTCATCACCCCGGTGGCATGGCTGGGCGAGCAGATGACGAAGTTCACCACCGAGATCGGTTTCAAGGGCTTCCAGAACCCCGACGAGGTGGGCGCAGCCGCCGTGGACTACCTGCGCGTGGCCGGCCACCTGGCGTTTGGCTACATGTTTGCGCGCATGGCGCAGGTGGCGCTGCGCAAGATCGCCGAGGGCAGCGAGGATCCGTTCTACACCGCCAAGCTGCAGACCGCGCGCTTCTACTTCGCCAAGCTGTTCCCCGAGGTGCATTCGCTGATGCGCACCGCGCGCGCGGGCAGCAAGGTGCTGATGGAGACCGACGCGGCGCTGGCCTGAGCGACTTTCTCCCTCCCCCTTTGGGGGAGGGCCGGGGTGGGGGCTGGCGACATCCACGCCCCGATATCGGCACACTGCCGGTGCTCTGGCCCCCATCCCCGCCTTCCCCCAAAGGGGGAAGGAGTAAATCCCTGCTATTTTTGCCCCCGGAGCCCTTATGAAACACCTGTTTGCAGCCCTTGCGCTGGCCACCCTGGCCGCACCCGCGCTGGCACAGATGACGCCCGTTGGCGTGTGGAACAGCATCGACGACAACACGGGCGAGGCCAAGGCCGAGATCCGCATCGTGGACAACGGCGGCGCGCTCAGCGGCCGCATCGAGAAGACGCTGCGCCCCGGCGCCAAGACCGAATGCACCGAGTGCACGGACGACCGCAAGGGCCAGCCCATCGCCGGGCTTGAGATCATCCGCGGCGGCAGGCAGGCCGACGGCAAGGAGGTCTGGGAGGGCGGCAAGATCCTCGACCCCGAGAACGGCAAGGAATACCGCGCCACCTTCACCCCCATCGAGGGCGGCAAGGAGCTGCAGGTGCGCGGCTTCATTGGCCCGTTCTTTCGCACGCAGGTGTGGAAGCGCGTGCAGTGAAGAGTGAATCTCCCTCCCCCTCTGGGGGAGGGCAGGGGTGGGGGTCAGCCACGCTGGCCGAGCGCGCAAGCCCCCATCCCAACCCTCCCCCAGAGGGGGAAGGGGTTTGAAAACCGAAAAAGGAACATCCATGTCCCGATTCAACGTAAAGAAAGTCGCCGTGCTCGGCGCGGGCGTGATGGGCGCGCAGATCGCGGCCCACCTCGTCAATGTGAAGGTGCCGGTCGTCCTGTTTGACCTGCCGGCCAAGGATGAACCCAAGAGCGCCATCGCGCTCAAGGCGATTGCCAACCTGAAGAAGCTCAAGCCCTCGCCCATTGGCGTCGCGGCAGATGCCGACCTGATCCAGCCCGCCAACTACGAAGAGCACATGGGCCTGCTGGCCGACTGCGACCTGGTGATCGAGGCGATTGCCGAGCGCATGGACTGGAAGCAGGATCTGTACCACAAGATCGCGCCGCACGTTCCCGCGCACGCGCTGCTGGCCAGCAACACCTCGGGGTTGTCGATCACCAGGCTGTCCGAGGCGCTGCCCGAGCAGCTGCGCCACCGCTTTTGCGGCATCCACTTCTTCAATCCGCCGCGCTACATGCCGCTGGTGGAGTTGATCGCCACGCCGACGACCGAGCCGCAGGTGCTCGACCACCTGGAGGCCTTCGTCACGAGCGGCCTGGGCAAGGGCGTGGTGCGTGCCAAGGACACGCCCAACTTCATCGCCAACCGCATCGGCATTGCCGGCATGCTCTCGACGATGCAGGAGGCCGACAAATACGGCCTGAGCTTCGACGTGGTCGACGACCTCACCGGCAAGAAGCTGGGCCGCGCCAGCAGCGGCACCTTCCGCACTGCCGACGTCGTGGGCCTGGACACCATGGCCCACGTCATCAAGACGCTGCAGGACAACCTGAGCCTGGACGCTGCCAAGGGGGCTGCGCAGTTCGACCCGTTCTATGGCAGCTTTGGCACGCCGGCGGTGCTGGCCAAGCTGATCGCGCTGGGCAACCTGGGCCAGAAGACCAAGGCGGGCTTCTACAAGAAGGCCGGGCGCGACATCCTGCGCTTCGAGCTCGACAGCGAAGACTACGTGCCCGCCGGCGCCAAGGCCGACGAGGTCTACGCCCGCATGCTGAAAAAGCCTGCGGCAGAGCGCCTCAGGCTGCTGCGCGACGCCAAGGGCGCCGAGGGCCAATTCCTGTGGGCCATTTTGCGCAACGGCTTTCACTACGCAGCGGTGCACCTGGCAACGATTGCCGAGACCGCGCGCGACGTGGACCAGGCGATGCGCTGGGGCTTCGGCATGAAGCAGGGCCCGTTCGAGCTGTGGCAGGAGGCCGGCTGGCTGGAGGTGGCGAAGATGGTTCAGGAGGACATCGACGCCGGCCGCGCGCTGTGCCGTGCGCCGCTGCCCGACTGGGTCTTCAATGGCCCGGTGGCCGAGGCCGGCGGCGTACACACCGCCCAGGGCTCGTGGAGTCCGGCGCAGGGCAGGTTTGTCGCGCGCCGCGAGCTGCCGGTCTACGCGCGCCAGCATTTCCCTGAAAAGCTGCTGGGAGAGGACAACCTGCCCGACTGGCGCACCGCAGGTACCACGCTGGCTGAGACCGACGCGCTGCGCGCCTGGACGCTGGACGGCAAGGTCTTGATCGCCTCGATCAAGAACAAGATGCACGCCATCAGCCCCGACGTGATGGAAGGCCTGGTCGAGGCGCTGGAGCTGGCCGAGCGCGAATACGAGGGCATGGTGATCTGGTCGGGCGACGCGCCGTTCTCGGTCGGCGCCGACCTGCAGGCGACGATGCCGGCCTTCGTGGTCGCAGGCATCGACGCGATCGACGGCATCGAGCACGAACTGCAGCAGCTCATGCTGCGCATCCGCTACGCCCAGGTGCCGGTCATCTCGGCCATTCACGGCATGGCGCTGGGCGGCGGCTGCGAGCTGGCCGTCTACAGCGCGCGCCGCGTGGCGCACATGGAAAGCTATCTGGGCCTGGTCGAAGTGGGCGTGGGCCTGGTGCCCGGCGCCGGCGGCCTGACCTACGTCGCCCGCCGCGCGGCCGAGGCGGCCGAGAAATCCACCGGCAAGGACTTGCTGCCCTTTCTGACCGAGGGCTTTACCGCCGCGGCCATGGCCAAGGTCGGCATGAGCGCGATCGAGTCGCGCCAACTGGGCTATCTGCTGGAGTCCGACATCATCGTGCCGCACAAGGACGAGCTGCTGTTCGTCGCGATCAACGAAGTCCGCGCCATGTTTGCGGGCGGCTGGCGCGCGCCGCTCAAGCGCCTGTTCCCGGTGGCGGGCCGAAGCGGCATTGCCACCATCCGCGGCCAGCTGGTCAACATGCGCGGCGGCGGCTTCATCAGCGACCACGACCAGCACATCGCCACGCAGATCGCCGAGATCGTCTGCGGCGGCGACGTGGACGCCGGCACGCTGGTGAGCGAGGACTACCTGATGGGCCTGGAGCGCAAGGCCTTCTGCGCGCTGATCCAGCACCCCAAGACGCAGGAGCGCATTCTGGGCATGCTCAATACGGGCAAGCCGGTGCGTAATTGACGATGGCCGGCGCCTGTGTGGTCTTGCTCCTTCCCCCTCTGGGGGAGGGCCGGGGTAGGGGCCAGCGCCGCTGGCTGAGGCGCGCCGTTGCTGTCGTCCCGGCCGCCCCCATCCCTGCCTTCCCCCAGAGGGGGAAGGAGAGGGCACGTGGTGCGGATTGCTGCGCCGCGCCGCTCCCTCCCCCCTTGGGGGAGGGCTGGGGTGGGGGTCAGCGATGCTGGCTGAGGCGCGCCGTTGCTGTCGCACCAACCGCCCCCGCCCCTGCCTTTCCCCAAAGGGGGAAGGAGTAAGCCATGCAATACCAAGCCAACTCTCGTGCGCGCAGCAATGCGGTGGTGTTGCGCCGTGCCATGACGGACTCGGAGCGCAAGCTCTGGAGTGGTCTACGCGGCGAGCAGCTCGGTGTGAAGTTCCGCCGCCAGCACCCGTTGGGCTCTTGCATCGCAGACTTTGCCTGCCTGGAGCCCCGGCTGGTCGTTGAACTGGATGGCTCGCAACACCAGGAGCAGGCTGAATACGACGCACGCCGTGATGCTTTTTTCCATGCCCAGGGGTTTGCCGTGCTGCGCTTTCCCGCCAACGCGCCTTTGCTGGAGCTCGAAGGGGTGCTGCAGGCCATCGCGCACCAATTGGCTGCCTTGCAGCACCAGCCGTCCCCATCCCAGCCTTCCCCCAGTGGGGGAAGGTGCCAGATACCCAAGGAGTGATTCCCATGAAACAAATCCAGGACGCCTACATCGTCGCCGCCACGCGCACGCCCATCGGGCGGTCGCACAAGGGCTTTTTCCGCAATTACCGGCCTGACGACCTGCTGGCCACCATCATTCGCGCGGCGCTGGCGCAGGTGCCCGGCCTCGACCCGAAGGCGGTGGAGGACGTGATCGCCGGTTGCGCCATTCCCGAGGCGCAGCAGGGCCTGAACGTCGCGCGCATCGGTGCGGTGCTGGCCGGCCTGCCGACCAGCGTCAGTGGCATCACCGTCAACCGCTTCTGCGCCTCGGGCCTGTCGGCGGTGCAGATGGCGGCCGATCGCATCCGCGTGGGCGAGGCCGACGTGATGATTGCCGCCGGCGTCGAGAGCATGAGCATGGTGCCGATGATGGGCAACAGCCCCAGCCTCTCGCCCAACATCTTCACGCGCAGCGAAGACGTGGGCATTGCCTACGGCATGGGCCTGACGGCCGAGAAGGTGGCGCAGCAGTGGAAGGTCTCGCGCGAGGCGCAGGACGCGTTTGCGCTGCAGTCGCACCAGCGCGCCATTGCCGCGCAGCAGGCGGGCGAGTTTGCCGACGAGATCACTCCGATCGAGGTCACCGACCGCGGCGTGGATCTGCAGGCAGGCGAGGCGGTGGCCAAAACGCGCACCGTCAGCCTGGACGAAGGCGCGCGCCCGGACACCACGCTCGAAGGCCTGGCCAGGCTGCGCACCGTGTTTGCCGCGCGCGGCACGGTGACGGCCGGCAACAGCAGCCAGACCAGCGACGGCGCCGGCGCGCTGATCCTGGCCAGCGAGGCGGCCGTCAAGCGCTTTGGCCTGACGCCGCTGGCGCGCTTCGTCAGCTTTGCCAGCAAGGGCGTGCCGCCCGAGATCATGGGCATCGGCCCGATCGAGGCGATTCCGGCCGCGCTGCGCTACGCCGGCCTCAAGCACGAGGACATGGGCTGGATCGAGCTCAACGAGGCCTTTGCCGCGCAGTCGCTGGCGGTGATCCGCACGCTGGGCCTGAACCCCGACGTGGTCAACCCGATGGGCGGCGCGATTGCGCTGGGCCACCCGCTGGGCGCCACCGGCGCCATCCGCTCGGCCACCGTGGTGCACGCGCTGCGCCGCAAGAACCTGAAGTACGGCATGGTCACGATGTGCGTGGGCATGGGGCAGGGCGCGGCGGGCATCTTCGAGCGTGTCTGAAGCCAGGCAGTTGGTGCAGGCCGGCGGCACGCAACTGGCGCTGCAGGTGCACGAAAGCACGGGGGATGCCCGCGCCAGCGTGGTGCTGGGCTGCGCCATCGGCGTGCCCCAGCGCTATTACCAGGACTTTGCAGCCTGGCTGGCGCGGCAGGGCTTTCGCGTCACGACGTTTGACTACCGTGGACACGGCGCGTCGCTGCAGGGGCCGGCGCGGCGCGTGCGCGCCAACCTGCTGGACTGGGCGCGCGACTACGAGGCCGTGGTGGCGCAGGCGCGTGCCCAGCTGCCCGGTCGGCCGCTGTTTCTGCTGGGCCACAGCCTGGGTGCGCAGCTGCCGGGGCTGTTCCAGCGGCCTGGCCAGGTCGATGGGCTTCTCGCCGTGGCCGCAGGCAGCGGCTACTGGCGCGAAATCGCGCCGCAGGCGCGGCGCCGGGCGCATCTGCTGTGGTACGGGGTGCTGCCCGCGTCCACGCTGGCCTGCGGCTACTTTCCGGGCCGGCGCCTGGGCGTGATCGGCGACCTGCCCGCGGGCGTCGCCTGGCAGTGGCGCCGCTGGTGCCTGAGTCCGCGCTACAGCGTCGGCGCCGAGGGCGAGGCGGTGGCGCGCAGCTATGCGGCAGTGCGCTATCCCATCCACGCGCTCAGCTTTGCCGACGACGAGATGATGACGCTGCGCGGCACGCAGTCGCTGCTGGCGCTGTACGCCGGCGCGCCGCGGCAGATCGAGCGCATCGACGCCCAGGCCGTGCAGGGCGCGCGCATTGGCCACATGGGATTTTTCCGCAGTGCGTTCGAGGCCAGCCTGTGGCCGCGTGCGGCGGCCGTGCTGCAACGCTGGTGCGCCGATGCATGACACGGCCGCGTGCATTCGGCGCGTTGCTGGCGCTCAGCCTAAAATGGCGGGTTTGCCGTTGTGCAATGACGATCGACAGGGGAAGAATATGTTGAAAAAAATGTGGGTTTCGGTGGCGCTGGCGTGCGCAGCAGTGGGGGCTTCTGCGGAAACCCTGGATTTCAATGACCTGGGAACGACGGGCTTCGTCACGGTGCCGCAGGACTACGCCGGCCTGACCTGGGACAACTTTTTTGCCGTCGGCAAGGACTCCTACTATGGCCCTTACGGCGATGGCGTGGTCTCGGGCTCGCATGCGATCAGCAATTCCAGCGGGGGCAGCGCCAGCTTTTCCAGCGCCACGGCCTTCACGCTCGACAGCCTGTACCTGACCAAGGTGTATTTCAGTGGCACGACGACCATCCAGGCGTACGACGGCGGCGTGCTGGTCGCAACCAAGGAGGTTGCCTTGAACGCCGGCACGCCCACGCTGGTGCAGTTCGACGACTGGGGGCCGCTGTTGGTGAACAAAATCGTGATCTCCGGCGGTGACAGCAGCGCGCAGGTCGTCATTGACGACATCAGCTTCGGCTCCGCCGCCGTCAGCCCCGTTCCGCTGCCGGCCTCGGGCCTGTTGCTGGGCGCCGGCCTGCTGGGCATGCTGGGCGTGCAGCGCCGCAAGCGGCGCGCCGCCTGATACGCCGGAACCTCGTCGTTGATTGCACGGGGAGCGAAGCGGCCGCGAGGCCGCTTTTTTTCGCCATGACCGTCTTGGCGGGCCTCAGTCACGAACACGACGCCCGCTGTCGACACGACGCGGCACACTTGCACGACCATGAACACGACCACCTTGACCCCCGAGCAGGCCGGCCAGGCCCTTCATCCGCTGGACGATGCGCTGGTGCTGGCGCCCACCGGCCGCGCCCACGAATTTTCCGGCCGCACCACGCCAGCCTACTGGAACATGGTGGGGCCGTATGGCGGCATCACCGCCGCCACGCTCTTGCAAGCCGTGCTGCAGCACCCGGACCGCATTGGCGAGCCGCTGTCGCTGACCGTCAACTTTGCCGCGGCCGTCGGTGAGGGTGCGTTCACAGTGCAGGCCACGCCGGTGCGCACCAACCGCTCCAGCCAGCACTGGAGCATCGTGCAGCTGCAGGCAGGCAGCGACGGCGTGGCGCAGGTGGTCAGCACGGCCACGGCCATTACCGCGGCGCGCCGCACCACCTGGGGCGTGGCCGACACGCCGGCGCCGGCCGTGCCCACGCCGCAGCAATGCACGGTGCTGGCGCGCGACCATTTCCCCGTCCAGTGGCTGCGCCAGTACGAGATGCGCCCGATCACCGGCAGCATCCCGACGCAATGGGACGGCTGCGGCGAGACCAGCCTGTCGCAGCTGTGGGTGCGCGACGCCCAGCCGCGCGCGCTGGACTTTGCCAGCCTGGCCGCGCTGGCCGACGTGTTCTTCCCGCGCGTATGGCTGCGCCGCGCGCGCCACGTGCCTGCGGGCACGGTGTCGATGACGGTGTACTTTCACGCGGGCGGCGCCGAGCTGGCCGCGACCGGAGCCGGCCATCTGCTGGCCCAGGCGCGCGCGCAGGACTTTCGCAATGGCTACTTCGACCAGAGCGCGCAGCTGTGGAACGAGGCCGGCCTGCTGCTGGCGACCAGCCACCAGATCGTCTACTACAAGGAATGAAAACCATGGACACGCAAGACATCCTGGTGCACACCGAGGCCGGTGTCACCACCCTCACCTTCAACCGCGCGGACAAGAAGAACTCGATCACCGAGGCCATGTATGCGGCCATGGCCGACGCGCTGCAGGCGGCGCGCGCGGATGGCGCGGTGCGCTGCGTCGTCTTCCAGGGCGACATGGCGGTCTTCAGCGCCGGCAACGACATTGCCGACTTCCTGCAGCAGGCGCAGGGCGCTGGCCGGGCACCGGCGGGCGAACGCCCGGTGTGGCGCTTTCTGCGTGAAATCTCCACCTTCCCCAAGCCGCTGCTCGCGGCGGTCTGCGGGCCGGCCGTGGGCATTGGCACCACGCTGCTGCTGCACTGCGACCTGGTCTACGCCGGCGACAACGCCGCGTTCGCGCTGCCCTTCGTCAACCTGGGCCTGTGCCCCGAGGCCGCCAGCAGCCTGCTGCTGCCGCAAATGCTGGGCTACCACCGCGCGGCCGAGGCGCTGCTGCTGGGCGAGCCCTTCCTGGCCGAGGCGGCGCTGGAGGTGGGCCTGGTCAACCGCGTGGTGCCGCCGGCCGAGTGCAACGCGCTGGCCCAGGCCCAGGCGCGCAAGCTCGCCGCCAAGCCGCTGGCCGCGCTGGTCGAGACCAAGCGCCTGATGAAGGCCGGCCAGGCCAGCCAGGTGGCCGCGCGCATGCAAGAGGAGGGCGAGAGCTTCGGCCGCCTGATGGCCGGCGCGGCAGCCAAGGAGGCCTTCACCGCCTTCATGGCCAAGAGAAAGCCGGACTTCAGCAACTGCTGAGCCAACTCCGCACGCGGCCCCGTCCCCGTCATTCCGGCGAAGGCCGGAATCCAGGACGTCCCGCCTGGCAGCCACGCCGCGCTGCGGCCCCGCGTCAATTCGCTCCGCTTGTCAGCGCCGTCCGCAGCTGCTCCCGTGCAATACCGCTACCGGGGTTGCAATCCGGTACCGGCGTCAGTGGGCGAACCTCTGGATTCCGGCCTTCGCCGGAATGACGATGGGAGGATGAGGCCGGCTGCTTCGTCCCCGCCCAACCCTGCAGGAGCGCGGCCCCGCAGCTTTGCCCCCGTCATTGCGGCGAAGGCCGGAATCCAGGACGTCCCGCCTGGCAGCCACGCCGCGCTGCGGCCCCGCGTCAATTCGTCCCGCTTGTCAGCGCCGCCCGCAGCTGCTCCCGTGCAATACCGCTACCGGGGTTGCAATCCGGTACCGGCGTCAGTGGGCGAACCTCTGGATTCCGGCCTTCGCCGGAATGACGATGGGAGCATGAGGCCGGCTGCTTCGCCCCCGCCCAACCCTGCAGGAGCGCGGCCCCGCAGCTTTGCCCCCGTCATTCCGGCGAAGGCCGGAATCCAGAAGCCTCACGGCCCAGTCCGACTATCAGGGCGCAATCCCCAACCGCGCCCGTCATTCCATTTCTATATCGATCGAGTACGCGAAGGTGAAGCGCAGACAGTGCTGTAGCACGACAAGCGAAGCCGACAAAGTAATCGGTTGATATGGAAATGGAATCACCCGTGCGCCGTCAACCCATTCGCCAGCAGGGCCTGTAGCTGCCCCCGCGCAATGCCGTGGCCCTGGGCTGCGGCCTGGGCCACCAAGGCCAGGGCTCTTGCCTGGGTTTGCTGCGGGTTGCCGCCAGCCTCGTCCAGGCCGGCGGCGGACAGCAGGCCCATCCAGTGCATGGCGTCGGCCTCGCCCTGGTCGGCGGCGCGGGCCAGAAAGTACAGCGCCACGCGGGCGTTGCGGGCGGCGTCCGCGCCGTTGTCCGCCACCAGCGCCGCGGTGGCAAAGCGCGCGCCCATGTCGGCCTGGGCCGCGGCGCCGCCCTGGTCGGCGTCCAGCAGGGTCTGCGTGTCCTCATCGCCCCATGCGGGCGGCAGCGCGTCCATCAGCGCCTGCAGCGGCACCAGGCCGCGGCCGCTCGCGTCGTCCAGGCGGGGCACCTGCCCGCCCTCGGCGCGCCGCTGCCAGGTGCGCAGGCTAAGCCCGGTCAGCGCGGCGGCGCAGGCCAGCGTGATGTGCGGGGAGGAAGGCGACGCGGTCATGGCGGGATTCTATTGAATCGCACCGGCAAGCCGTGGGCGCCATTCGGCGTAATGAAATGGTAGGCGGCCCGGCTGCTTGGCCGTTGTCGCCCCGACCGGGCGACGCGGCGCGCCGGTGTCGCGCCAAAACGGCGACAAGCCCCGCGCTGTCACCTTCGGGAGCGGCCAAGCCTTGTATTAAGGCGTGAAAACCTGTGACAAAAAGTTGGCACGCTGCTTGCGTGGAGGAAAGCGACTGGCCTTACTTGTTGGCCGGCGTTTTCAACCAAGGAGGTTTTTCATGAAACACCAGCTTCGCAAGACGGCCCAGCAGGGCTTTACCTTGATCGAACTGATGATCGTCGTGGCGATCATTGGTATTTTGGCGGCGGTGGCGCTGCCGCAGTATCGCACTTACACGGAAAAATCCGGTGAGGCGGCGTGCTTGGCCGAGGCCAAGAGTGCGATGGGAGGCTTGGTTGCAGCTCTTGCAAATGATGAAAAAGAATTGGTGCCATCGATTGCTTGGAGCCAGTGCGATGACACCACTGGTGCTGCAAATACTTGGAGTACATATCAGGGTGATCTGGCTGAGGTTCCCAGCGCAGTTGATGATAATTTGACATTTACTCCTAAAAAACGTCGCGGTACTAATGTTGTTGTATGTGAGGTCGGTAGCGGTAATTGCGAGGTTTCTGGTACGCCTTAATATGGTTCTATAAATAATAAGCAAAAGCGCCTATAGGCGCTTTTGCTTTATCAACTTTCGAGGCTCACGATGCAAAAAGAAAACCCCAATTACTATCTGCTCCTGGGCCTGTTTTCTTTTGTCCTGTCCATTGCCTGGCTGATTCCCAACCACAACCAACCCTGGACAACGTTTCATTCCGACTTCTGGGCGGCGCTGGTTCTGGGCTGTTGCGCCCTGATCTATGTGCTCATTGGCCGCAGCGCCACGCCGGTTCGGCTGGACGCACTGTCGCTGGCCACGTTGGGCTTGCTGGCCGTCTGCGTGCTGCAGTTTGCCGCGGGCAAGATCGGCAGTTTCGGCGTTTTCTGGGTCAGTGCGCTGTATCTGCTGGGGCTGTTGCTTGCCATCGTCGTTGGCCGGTGGTGGGGTGAGGCGCACCCGCGGCAGGTGCTGGGTTTTCTTTTTGGTGCTGCGGCGGTGGGCGCGCTGCTGTCGCTGCCGCTGCAGATTTACCAGCTGCTGGACCAGGAGTTTTTGACCATCTGGGCCAGGAGCGGCATGCAGTCGCGCTATCAGGCCAACCTGGGCCAGCCCAACCAGCTGGGCAGTCTGCTGCTGCTGGGCGTGGTGGGCCTGGGCTGGGCCTGGAGCCGCAAGCTGCTGCCGGCGGCCCTGGCCCTGCTGCTTGCCGCCGGCCTGTTGTTTGGGCTGGCGCTGACCGAGTCGCGCACCGGCTGGCTCAACGTGCTGCTCATCGGCTGTGCGGTGCTGTATTGGCGGCGAATTCCTGCAATCAAGAAGCTTGCGCTGGCTTTTGCGCTGCTGGTGGTTTTTTATGTGCTGTGCGTGCTGGCCGTTCCCCAGCTGAATGCCTGGGCGCATGGCGCCGACGGCGTGCGCGAAGTGCGCAGCCTGGCCGACAGCGGGCGGCTCAACATCTGGCATGTGCTCCTCAAGGCCTGCACGCTGCAGCCCTGGACGGGCTATGGCTGGGGGCAGCTGCGCCACGCCCAGTTTTCGTGGGACTTGATTCCCATCGACCTGGTCAAGGGGACGATAGGCCATGCGCACAATCTGGTGCTGGACTTGATGCTGTGGAACGGCATCCCCATCGGCCTGGCGTTCACCGCCGTTCTGGCCTGGTGGTGGTGGAAGGTGGCGGCCCGCGTCAAGACGGCCGACCAGTGGTTCATGCTGGCGTTTCTGGTGGTTTTGTTCACCCACGGCATGCTGGAGTTTCCGCTGCAATATGCGTATTTCTTATTGCCCGCCGGCATGATGATGGGGGCACTTTCGGCAAGCGTGGAGCTGCCGTTTCAAATCAAGCTGCCGAAATGGTCGATTTTCCCGGCGCTGCTGCTGGCCCTGGCCGCCGTCATGGTGACTGCGCGCGATTTCTTGATCATTGAAAATTCGCCCGTGCTGCTGATGGAGTTCAAGGAGCTGGAGGGCGACAAGCCCGATGTTTATGTGCCGGATATGTGGGTCTTGACCCATTTGCGCGACAACATCGTTCTGGCGCAGAAAAACCCCGTGAAATTCAATTCGCCCGCCGATATCGAGTGGGCCGAATATGTCGTGAGAACCACGTTTGGCGCCAACAGCATGTTTCAGCTGGCCGTCATGCATGCCTATGCGGGCGATGCCGATGCCGCGCATTTCTGGCAACACTTCGCCTGCCGCGCCACAGGAGATTCGGGGTGTGAAAAGTACCGCGAAAAGTGGGAAAAACTGGCGCCCAAATACCCGCCCATGGCCAAGGCCGGGTGGAAGCTGGCCGGGTAAGCGCCGCACGGGGCGCCGCGCCATGGCGCGTGCCCGCTTTTTGTCAGATCAATAGCGCTGGCCGCGGTAGCCGCCACGGTCGCCGCCGCCAAAGCTCTGGCGCGGCTCCATGGGGCGGGCAATGTTGACCGTCAGGTTGCGGCCTTCGACAGGCCTGCCGTTGGTGCCGTCAATGACTGCCTGGGCCTGGGCTGCGTTGTCCATCTCGACGAAGCCGAAGCC
Organism: Comamonas faecalis; assembly: GCF_039538025.1. Lineage (NCBI taxonomy): Bacteria > Pseudomonadati > Pseudomonadota > Betaproteobacteria > Burkholderiales > Comamonadaceae > Comamonas > Comamonas faecalis. The sequence continues at coordinate 183,177 of NZ_BAABBP010000002.1, read as the reverse complement.
CTTGGAGCGGCCGGTGTCGCGGTCGGTCATGACCTTGGCGCTGGCGACGGTGCCGAATTGGGAGAAGAGCTCGTTCAGGGTGTCGCTGGTGACGGAGTAGGCCAGGTTGCCGACGTAGAGTTTGTTGTTCATGGTGTGCTTTCGGTGGTTTGGTGCCCGCGGGCAGGATGCGCGCGGGTGGGATGAGGAAAAAATGGGTGGTGTTCAGCGCCGGCGCGGTTGGCCGGGGCGGGGTGTACCCGAGCGCTGCTCGATGTGGCGGAAGGTGATACGCCCCTTGTTCAGGTCGTAGGGCGACATTTCCAGGGTCACGCGGTCGCCGGCCAGCACCTTGATGCGGTGCTTGCGCATTTTTCCGCCGGTGTAGGCAATGAGTTCATGGCCGTTTTCCAGCGTTACGCGGTAACGGGCGTCGGGCAGGATTTCGTTGACCTTCCCTTGCATTTCAATCAGTTCTTCCTTGGCCACGGTTCTCCTTTGTCGACGATGGTGGTGGGTAAATGGCTCATCCCAGCTGGTTGCACAGCACCAGGCTGCGGCCCTCGGCCATGGCGTATTGCACGGCCTGGCCGGCGCTGGCAAAGCGCGGGATGAAGCGAAAAATGCGGTCGTACATGCCGCGGCGGATGGAGACCGAGGCGATGAACAGGCCTTGTTCGGCGGATTGGGCCAGCGGCGTGACGGTGTAACCGCCCACGTGTTCGGCGTTTTGTTTCAAAAACATGGGTGCGGATGGTGCGCAAAGTGGCGCGGACCATCGGGAAAAAGGGGCAAAAACTCCAGCGGGTCAGACCGGTGGAGAGAGGGAGGAGTCCGGGGTTTGGGGTGCGGATCTCGGGAGGCGCGCCGGTATGCGGGCCGATGCACATGCGTGGTGTGCGGCGGCGTGCGTCAATGCGCAGGATGTACCGGTGATTGACGCGCAGGCACTGCAGTGGCAGGCAAAAAGCAGTGAACCGGCGGATTCTGCACTACTTTTGGTGAAATGCCAAGCGTTTTCGATCCGGCCCGGGGATGATGAATGCAAGCGCTGCAGGGCCGTATCGATCACGGATTACCCCCCATCCCGGTCGAAGCAGTCTTGCCCTCGCATCCCGCCGCAGGGCGGGCCTATACTCGCCGCTGCTCCGGGGTGCACGAAGGAAGTTTTTCCAGGCGTGCTGAGAAGAAAGGCCTTTTTCTTTCTACCCGCGAACTTGAACTGGCTAGTACCAGCGTAAGAAGAGCTGCAGCGGGATGCGTGCACCATGGGTGCGCGCCTGCATCCCGCCGATTGCGGAGCATTCCCTTTGTCTGTTTGAGGAATGCCCGCCATGAACGCTCCCGATTCGTTTTCCACCCTGCTGGCCCGCACGCGCGAGCCGTTTCCCGCTTCCACCAAGTCCTACATCATGGGCAGCCGCGCCGATGTGCGCGTGCCGGTGCGCGACATTGCGCTGACCAACGGCGAGGTGGTGAGCGTCTACGACACCTCCGGCCCCTATACCGACCAGGCGGTGCAAATTGACGTGCGCCGGGGTCTGCCCAGCGTGCGCGGCGCCTGGATCGAGGAGCGCGGCGACACCGAGGGCTATGCCGGACGCAAGCCGGTGGCGCTCGACGATGGGCAAAAGAGTGAGGACGCAGCGCGCCTGGCCGCCCTGCGCCAGCAGGCCGCCGCGCTGCAGCGCCAGCCGTTGCGCGCCAAGGCGGGCGCCAACGTCACGCAGATGCACTACGCAAGGCAGGGCATCGTCACGCCCGAGATGGAGTACGTGGCGCTGCGCGAGAACGGCCGTCGTGAATGGATGGCGCAGTACGTGGCGGACGCGGCGCGCGAAAAACGCCTGGCCGGCAATCCGATGGGCGCGATGATCCCCAAGATCATCACCCCCGAGTTCGTGCGCGATGAAGTCGCACGCGGACGGGCCATCATCCCGGCCAACATCAACCACCCCGAGGTGGAGCCGATGGCCATTGGCCGCAACTTCCTGGTCAAGATCAACGCCAACATCGGCAACTCGGCCGTCACGTCGAGCATCGACGAGGAGGTGGAAAAGCTGGTCTGGGCCATCCGCTGGGGCGCGGACAACGTGATGGACCTGTCCACGGGCAAGAACATCCACACCACGCGCGACTGGATCGTGCGCAACTCGCCCGTGCCGATTGGCACCGTGCCGATCTACCAGGCGCTGGAGAAGGTGGGCGGTATTGCCGAGGACCTGAGTTGGGAGATCTTCCGCGACACGCTGATCGAGCAGGCCGAGCAGGGCGTGGACTACTTCACCATCCACGCCGGGGTGCGGCTGGCCTTCATTCACCTGACTGCGGCGCGGCGCACCGGCATCGTCTCGCGCGGCGGCTCGATCATGGCCAAGTGGTGCATGGCGCATCACCGCGAGAGCTTTCTGTACGAGCACTTCGAGGACATCTGCGACATCATGAAGTCGTATGACGTCGCCTTCAGCCTGGGTGACGGCCTGCGCCCCGGCTGCGCCAGCGACGCCAACGATGAGGCGCAGTTTGCCGAACTGCACACGCTGGGCGAGCTGACCCAGGTCGCCTGGAAGCACGACGTGCAGACCATGATCGAAGGCCCGGGCCACGTGCCCATGCACATGATTGCCGCCAACATGACCGAGCAGCTCAAGACCTGCCACGAGGCGCCGTTCTACACGCTGGGGCCTTTGACCATCGACATCGCTCCGGGCTACGACCACATCGCCTCGGCAATAGGCGCCGCGATGATCGGCTGGATGGGCACGGCCATGCTGTGCTACGTGACGCCCAAGGAGCACCTGGGCCTGCCCGACCGCGACGACGTCAAGCAGGGAATCATCGCGTACAAGATCGCCGCGCATGCGGCCGACGTCGCCAAGGGCCACCCGGGCGCGCGGGCGCGTGACGACGCGCTGAGCCAGGCGCGCTTCGACTTTCGCTGGCAGGACCAGTTCAACCTGGGCCTGGACCCCGAGACCGCGCAGGAGTACCACGACGAGACGCTCCCGAAGGACGCGGCCAAGGTGGCGCATTTCTGCTCCATGTGCGGGCCGAAGTTCTGCTCGATGAAGATCACGCAGGAGGTGCGCGAATACGCCGCCGCCAAGGGCATGAGCGGCAGCGCGGCACTGGCCGACGGCATGGCGCGCAAGGCCGACGAGTTCAACCGCCAGGGCGGGTCGCTGTACGTGCCCATCAAGGTGGAGCCACGAGTCGGGTAAACACCTGATCAGCGACATGTCTCGGACACCTTCCCCCTTTGGGGGAAAGGCAGGGATGATGGCTGCTGGAGCGGCAGCAACGGCGTGCCTCGGCCAGCGTCGCCGGCCCCCACCCCAGCCCTCCCCCAGAGGGGGAGGGAGTAAGGCGCAGACGCTGGAAGCGTTGCCGCTGTTACGGCGAAAAACGCCTGATCAGCGGCGTGCCTCGGACTCCTTCCCCCTTTGGGGGAGGGCAGGGATGGGGGCTGCTGGAGCGGCAGCAACGGTGTGTCTCGGCCAGCGTCGCCGGCCCCCACCCCAGCCCTCCCCCAGAGGGGGAGGGAGTGAGGTGCAGACACGTCAGCGGCATGTCTTGGACTCCTTCCTCCTCTGGGGGAGGGCAGGGATGGGGGCTGCTGGAGCGGCAGCAACGGCGTGCCTCGGTCTGCGTCGCCGGCCCCCACCCCAGCCCTCCCCCAGAGGGGGAGGGAGTAAGGCGCAGACACACTGAGGCGCGCTGCATCGCCCCATTTTTCCAATGGATGAGCCGGAAAAGGCTTGGCCGCGACGCTCAATGCGCGCGCATCTTGGTGCGCAGCCGCGCGATGGCCTGGCTGTGCAGCTGGCACACGCGTGATTCGGTCACGCCGAGCACGGCGGCGATTTCCTTGAGGTTCATGTCCTGCTCGTAGTACATGCCCATGATGTACTGCTCGCGCTCGGGCAGCGACTCGATGGCTTGGACCAGCGAGCTGCGGATGCGCTGGTCGCGCAACAGCGCCACCGGGTCGGCGTCTTCGTCGGCCATGTGACGGTCGAGAAAGCTGCCCTCGTCGTCCTCGCCCGGGCGTATGTCCTCCAGGTAGACCAGCTGCGTGCCGCGCACCTTGCCCAGCAGCGACTGGTAATCCTGCAGGCTCATGTCCATCTCGGCGGCGATCTCCGACTCCAGCGGGCTGCGCCCGAGCTTTTGCTCGACGCGGCGCAGCGCCTGCTCGATGTCCTTCTGGCTCTTGCGCGAGCTGCGGCTCATCCAGTCGCCGCCGCGCAATTCGTCGAGCATGGCGCCGCGGATGCGCTGACTGGCAAAGGTCTCGAACTGCACGCCCTGCGAGGCCTCGAAGCGCGACAGCGCCTCGTTCAGCCCGATCATGCCGACCTGGATCAGGTCGTCGACCTCGACGTTGGGAGGCAGCTTGGCGATCATGTGGTGGGCGATGCGGCGCACCAGCGGCGCGTGCTGTTGCAGCAGCGCGTTGCGGTCAAGCTGTCCTTTGGCGGTATACATGGGTCAACCTGGATTCAATGGCTGTGGTCGATGCAGGGGTGATCGTAGTCGTTGTGGTGAGCGGTGGTGGTGTTCGCGCAGCCGCCTTCCAGCAGCTGCAGCGCCAGGCGACGCAGCTCGCGCGGCTGGTCGGCGCGGATCTGCGTGGTGTGCGGCGCCAGGCCCAGCATCTGGCTTGCGCTGCGCGCGAGCGCCTGCAGCGCCTCGCGGGTCTGCGCCGTCCTGCGGGCGTCTTCGGCGCCGGTCATGGCCGCGACGGTGCAGCGCAGGCCGGCGTGCAGCGCCATGTGCTTGAGCTGCAGATAGCAGGCCACCATGCCCTGGGCGCCCGCGCCGGTCAGCGCCAGCGGCGTGCAGGCGCTGCCTTGCAGCAGCGGCGCGGCCAGCGCCGGCGGCGCATACAGCAGCAGTGCGCCATAGGCGCGAAACGGGGTGACCAGCCGCCGCAGCGCCGCAGCGCCGCCGCCCTGCTGCGCCAGGCGGCGCAGGCCCAGCGCCGCGGGCAGCACCGGCAGCAGCGCGGCATCTGCGGCGCTGGCGTCCAGCGTGGCCTGCAGCGGCAGGCTGTGCGTCTGCAGCACCTGGGCCAGGCCGGGCGCGTGCGCGCCCTCGCGCGCGCTGGCGTCGAGCACCATGACTGCGTAGCCCAGCTGCTGCAGCTGGGCGCACAGCTGCCACAGTGTCTCCAGTTCCAGGTGCGAGTCGGGCGTGGCCAGCACGGGCAGCAGGCGCGGGCCCGCGCCGGTCTGCGCATTCAGGCGCTGCAGCCCTGCGCCCTGGTGGGTGGTGCCGGCGCGCTCAAGCCACATGGTCCATCTCCGTGGGCTGCAACGCCTCGGGCGCCTGCGAGAAGAAGAAGTTCAGCTCCAGCGCCTTGGGGTCGAAGGCCGAGCGCGCGTTGGCGCGCATCGACTGCGCGACCAGCGCCGGTGCGTTGGCCGCTTCCCAGTCCTCGGGCACGCGCTGGCCGCAGGTCACGCCGCGCAGCAGCGCCTGGTGGCGGATCAGCGCGTCGATGGCCGGCCCCAGCTTCACGGCCTCGTCCACCTTGGAGAGGATGGCCTGCTGCACGCCCGCGCTCTTGAAGCCGGTGAGCACCTCGTCGAAGGTGTCGCCATGGCTGCTGGCGTTGAGCACCTGCAGGCGCTCGATGCCGGGCAGCGCCAGCAGATCGAGCAGCTCGCGCTTGCGCGGGTCGCGCGGGGCGACGCCGGTGGTGTCGATCAGCACCATCTTCTTGGACGACAGCAGGCCCAGCAGATCCTGCAGCGCGGCCTGGTCGTGCGCCAGGTGGGCGACCACGCCCAACATGCGGCCGTAGGAGCGCAGCTGCTCGTGCGCGCCCATGCGGTAGGTGTCCAGCGTGATCAGCCCCACGCTGGCCGGCCCGTGCGCCTGGGCGCACAGCGCGGCCAGCTTGGCGGCCGTCGTGGTCTTGCCCACGCCGGTGGCGCCCACCAGCGCGAAGACGCCGCCCTGCTGGATCAGCGGCAGGTCGGCCGCGTCGGTGCGCAGATTGCGTTCGAGCACGCGCATCAGCCAGCGCACCGCGTCCTGCGCGCCCAGGTGCTCGGGCAGGTGTTCGAGCATGGCGCGCGAGAGCGCGGGCGAGTAGCCGGCGCGGATCAGCTTGAGCATCAGGTTGGACTGGATCGGGTCCTGGCGCGCCTGGCCCAGCCATGACAGCGTGTTGAAGCGCTCCTCGATCAGGTCTTTCATCGACTGCAGCTCCTTCATCAGGTCCTGCTGGCCGGCGGCTGCGGCCAGCGTGGGCGCTGTGGCGCCGGAACGCGCCGCGGTGTTGACCTGCGGGGCGTTGAGCGCCGCGTGCATGGTGCGCAGCGGATTGCGCGGCTGGGGCTGGGCCGGCGGGCTTTGCGGCGTGGCGGGCACCGGGGCCGCGGCGCGCACTGGCGCCTGCTCGAAGGCGCGCTCGCGCTCGCGCCCCTGCAGCACGGCCGGCGCCAGCGTGCCGTCCATGGCCTCCTGGCGGCGGCGCAGCATGCGCTCGCGCACATAGTCCTGGAACGACAGCGTGCTCATCGCCAGCTGTTCGGTGTCGCTGGCCACGGTCGATTGCGTCATCTCGCCCTGCAGCGCGGCGCGGCTCTTCTGCGTGCGCACCGGGCTGGCGGCCAGGTCGTCGGCGCGCTCCTGCAGGCGGGCCGGGGCGGGCTGGGGCGCGGGGCGCGGGGCCGCCGGGGCCTGCGCATGCAGCGCGGCGCGCGGCGAGGCGTCGTGCAGCGCGGCCAGCGCGTCCTCGGCCGTGGCCACCACCTCGACGCCGCCGTCCACCGGGCGGTTGGACAGGATCAGCGTGCCTTCACCAAAGGCCATGCGGGCCTTGGCCAGGGCTTCGCGGGCCGTGGGGGCGTGAAAGCGTTTGATGTTCATGGCGTAGCACCTTTAAGAATGGGGCCGATGCGGATGGTGTGCGTCTCGGGAATTTCGCTGTGCGCCAGCACCTGCAGGCGCGGGGCGACGCGGCGCACCAGGCGCGCAATCGCGCCGCGGATGGCGTCGGGCACCAGCAGGCAGGCGGGCAGGCCCATCTCCTCCTGCTGGTTGGCCACCTCGGCGGCGCGGTGGGTGAGCAGGTCGGCCACGCCCGGGTCCAGCGCAGGCCCGCCGCTGCCGGCGAGGGCCTGCACCAGCAGGCGCTCCAGGCCGGGCTCGATGGCGATCACGTCCAGTTCGCGCGTGGGGCCGTAGATCTGCTGCACGATGGCCGGCGCCAGCGCGATGCGCACGCGCCGCGCCAGCTCCTGCGGGTCTTGCGTGCTGGCGGCGTGCTCGGCCAGCGTCTCGACGATGGTGCGGATGTCGCGGATGTGCACCGACTCCTCCAGCAACAGCTGCAGCACCTTCTGGAACGTGGTGATGGACACCATCTTGGGCACGACTTCCTCGATCAGTTTGGGGGCCAGGCGGGTCACGTGTTCGACCAGCTGCTGGGTCTCGGTGCGGCTGAGCAGCTTGGCCGCCTGCACCTGCATCAAGTGTGACAAATGGGTGGCCATCACGGTTTCCGAATCAACCACGGTAAAGCCCGCCATTTGCGCCGCTTCGCGCTGGCCGGCGTCGATCCAGTGCGCCGGCAGGCCGAACGCGGGGTCGGTCGTGGGCGTTCCGATCAGCGGCGTGGAGATGCCGCCGGGGTTGATCGCCAGGAACATGCCGGGGTGGGCCTCGCCCTCGCCGACGACCACGCCGCGCAGTGCAATGCGGTAGCTGCTGGGCTTGAGCTCCAGGTTGTCGCGCACGTGCACCGCGGGCGGCAGAAAACCCACCTCCTGCGCAAACTTGCGGCGCACGCCCTTGATGCGCGTGAGCAGGTCGCCCTGGCGGTTTTTGTCGACCAGAGCGATCAGGCGGTAGCCCAGCTCCAGGCCGAGCAGGTCGACGGGCTGCAGGTCGTCCCAGCTGGCCTCGCCGTCGCTGACCGGCGCGGGCGCGGCCTCCTGCACGTTTGCCTGCTCCTGGCGCTGCTGCTCTTTTTGCTGGATCAGCCAGGCGGCCCAGCCCAGTGCCCCGCCCATGATGAGAAACACCGCGTGCGGCATGCCGGGAATGATGCCCAGCAGGATGAGAATGGCCGACGCCATGCCCAGCACGCGCGGCGACATGAACAGCTGCTGCACGATCTGGCGGCCCATGTCGGTGTCCTTGCCCACGCGCGAGACCACCATGGCCGCGGCCACCGAGATGAGCAGGCCCGGAATCTGCGCGACCAGCGCGTCGCCGACGGCCAGCAGGATGTAGCTGTTGGCCGCCTCATTGGCCGACAGCCCGTGCGAGAGCATGCCGATGGCAAAGCCGCCGACGATGTTGATGACCAGGATCAGGATGCCGGCGATGGCGTCGCCACGCACGAACTTGCTCGCGCCGTCCATCGAGCCGAAGAAGTTGGCTTCCTCCTGCACCTCGGCGCGGCGGCGCTTGGCCTCGTCCTCGTTGATCAGGCCGGCGTTCAGGTCGGCGTCCACGGCCATCTGCTTGCCGGGCATGGCGTCCAGCGTGAAGCGCGCCGACACCTCGGCAATGCGCTCGGCGCCCTTGGTGATGACGACGAAGTTGATGACGACCAGGATGGCGAACACGATCAGGCCGACCGCGAAGTTGCCGCCGATCAAGAAGTGTCCGAAGGCCTCGATCACCGCGCCGGCCGCGCCCGGCCCCGTGTGGCCGTCGAGCAGCACCACGCGGGTCGACGCGACGTTGAGCGACAGCCGCATCAGCGTGGTGAGCAGCAGCACCGACGGGAAGGCCGCGAAATCGAGCGGCCGGATCATGTAGGCGGCCACCATCATCACCATCAGCGCGACCGCGATGTTGAGCGTGAAGAAGGTGTCGAGCAGCCAGGCGGGAATGGGCAGCACCATCAGCGCCAGCACCGCGACGACCAGCACCGGCGCGGCCAGCCCCTGCAGCGCTGCGGCGTTGTTGCCGGCCCAGGCGCGGGCCGAGGAGATCGAGGGCGTCATGGCGGCTTACCTGCGGCGGCGTGGGCGCGGCTGCGCCTGGGGCGAATGCGGGTCGAGCTCGGGCGGGACGAGCGCGTCGGGCAGCGGCAGATCGCCCGGCTGCGGGCCGGTGCCGGCCAGCGCCGCCTTGAGCCGGTAGACATAGGCCAGCACCTGGGCGACGGCGGTGTACAGCTGCGCGGGGATGGGCTGCTCCAGCTCGGCGTGGGCGTACAGCGCGCGCGCCAGCATGGGCGACTGCAGCACCGGCACCTGGTGCGCCTGCGCCAGGTCGCGGATGTGCAGCGCCAGCAGGTCCGCACCCTTGGAGATGACCTGCGGCGCGCCCATGCTCGCCTCGTCGTAGCGCAGCGCCACCGCGTAGTGCGTGGGGTTCATCACGACGAAGTCGGCCTGGGGCACGTTGGCGGTGCTGGCGCGCTCGGCAATCTCGCGCTGCTTGCGCCGGATCGCGCCCTTGATCTCGGGGCTGCCCTCGGACTCCTTGTGCTCCTGCTTGACCTCCTGGTGGCTCATTTTCAGGCGCTGCTTGAACAGCACGGCCTGCAGCGGCACGTCGACCATGGCGAACAGGAACACGGCCAGCAGCAGCAGCGCCACGCCGCCCACCAGCCACTGGCCCACGTCGCGCAGCGCCAGCGTCGAGGGCTGCAGCACCAGCGGCGCCAGCCGCTCGACGCTGCCGTCCAGGTACTTCCAGGCGATGAACACCAGCACCGTGCTCATCAACAGCATCTTGGCGACGTTGACCAGCTGCTGCTTGGAGAACAGGTTGGCAAAGCCCTTGAGCGGGTTGAGCCGGTTGAACTGCGGCGTGATCGGCTTGAGGCTCAGGATCCAGCCGCCCGCGCCCAGCGCGCTGAGCACCGCCGCACCGGTAGTCAGCAGGCCGAACAGCACGCAGGCGGCCAGGCCCGGCAGCACCATGGTGCGCAGGCGCTCCAGCATGTGCGCCGGTGCCTTGACGGTGTTCGCGTCAAACACCAGCTGCTGGCCCATGGCCTGCTGCAGCAGCCCCAGGAAATGCGGCGCCAGCGTCCACAGCGCCACCGTCCCCATGCCCAGGATCGCCAGGTGCGACAGGTCGCGCGAGCGCGCGGTCTGGCCGTCGTCGCGCGCTTTTTGCAGCTTGCGTTCGGTGGCGGGCAGGTTTTTGTCTTGGCTGGAATCCATGGCTGTGTGTCGTTGTCGGGCGCCGGCATCGGCCGGCATGCGCCCGGGGGCCATTGTCGGAAAGCGCCGGCAAGGCTAAAGCCCGAATAAGCGGCTGCAAGCGGCGCTTATCCGCTGCGCACACTGCCCTACCATTGGCAACCATGCGCACGAACAACGAGGAGACAGCGATGAACATCGCCCATTTGCTTGCCCGCAGCGCCAGGCTGTACGCCGACCGCCCGGCGGTGCTCGGCGGTGTCCAAGTGCTGTACAGCTACGGCCGGCTGGGCGCGCGCGTTGCGGCGCTGGCCGGCCATCTGCGCGGCGCCTGCGGCGTGCAGCCGGGCGAGTGCGTGGCGCTTTTCAGCCCCAACCACCCGAACTACCTGGAGGCGCAGCAGGCCATCCACTGGTGCGGCGCGGTGGCCGTGCCGGTCAACTACAAGCTGCATCCGCGCGAGCTGGCGCACGTGCTGCAGGACAGCCGCGCGCGCGCCGTCTGCGTCTCACCCGACTCGCGCGCTCAGGCGCTGCAGGCCGGCGCCGATGAAAGCCGGCTGCTGGAGCTGGGCAGCGCCGCGTGGGAGCAGGCGGCCGGCGGCCCGGCGCTGGCAATGCACGACAGCGCGCCGCAGGACGTCGCCTGGTTGTTCTACACCTCGGGCACGACCGGTCGGCCCAAGGGCGTGATGCTCACCCACCGCAACCTGTTGGCCATGACCATGGCCTACTTCACCGACGTCGACGAGGTGCACCGCGAGGACGTGATCGCCTACGCCGCGCCGATGTCGCACGGTGCGGGGCTGTACCAGTACGCGTTTTTGCTGCGCGGCGCGCGCCACGTGGTGCCGGCCTCGGGCGGGTTCGACCCGGCCGAGCTGGCGCAGCTGGCCGCGCAGCTGGGCCGGTTGTGCCTGTTTGCCGCGCCGACCATGGTGCACCGGCTGGTCGCCCACCTGCAGGCCGCCGGGCGGGGCGGCGAGGGCTTCAAGACCATCGTCTACGGCGGCGGGCCGATGTACACCGACGACCTGCGCCGCGCGATTGCGGTGATGGGCCACAAATTCACGCAGATCTACGGCCAGGGCGAGTCGCCGATGACGATCACGGCGCTGTCTCGCGAGCAGTTGATGGACGAGCAGCACCCGCGCTGGGCCGAGCGCATGGCGTCGGTGGGCGTGGCGCACAGCTGCGTGCAGGTGCGCGTGGCCGGCGCCGATGACCGCGACCTGCCCGCCGGCGAGCTGGGCGAGGTGCTGGTGCGCGGCGAGACCGTGATGGCCGGCTACTGGAACAACCCCGAAGCGAGCAGCCAGACGCTGCGCGGCGGCTGGCTGCACACCGGCGACATGGGCAGCCTGGACGCCGACGGTTTTCTGACGCTGCAGGGCCGCAGCAAGGACGTGATCATCTCCGGCGGCTCCAACATCTACCCGCGCGAGGTCGAGGAGGTACTGCTGCTGCACCCAGGAATCAGCGAGGTGGCCGTGGTTGGCCAGCGCGACGCCGACTGGGGCGAGGTCGTCGTCGCCTTTCTCGTCGCAGGTGGCGCGCCGGTGGCCGACGCCGAGCTGGACGCGCTGTGCCTGCAGCACATCGCCCGCTTCAAGCGCCCCAAGCACTACCGCTGGGTGGATCAGCTGCCCAAGAACAGCTACGGCAAGGTGCTCAAGACCGCGCTGCGCGAGGTGCTGCAGGCGCCGCCAAAACCGTGACGATCCTGGCGCACTACCATCGCCCGTAACCACCACCCGCACCAGGACGAGCCATGACTGCCCCCGCCACGCTGCAAATCGATTTTGTCTCCGACGTCGTCTGCCCCTGGTGCGCCATCGGCCTGCACGCGCTGGAGCAGGCGGCGGCGCGCCTTGAGGGCCAGGTGGCGCTGCAGTGGCGCTTTCATCCCTTCGAGCTGAACCCGGCGATGGGCCAGGACGGCGAGGACTTGCTGCAGCACCTGGCCGGCAAATACGGCTCCAGCGCCGCGCAGATGCAGCAGATGCACGAGGCAATCGCCGCGCGCGGCGCGCAGCTGGGCTTTGTCTTCGACCAGCAGCGGCGCACGCGCATCGTCAACACCTTTGACGCCCACCGCCTGCTGCACTGGCAAAAGGAGCAGGGCGCCGAAGGCGGCCAGCGCGCGCTGGAGCATGCGCTGTTTACCGCCTACTTCACTCGCGGAGAAGACGTCAGCGACCACGCGGTGCTGCTGGCGCTGGTCGCGTCACTCGGGCTGGACGAGCAGCGCGCCGCGGCCATCCTGGCCGGCGACGAGTACGCTGGAGCGGTGCGCCAGCAAGAGGCGCAGTGGCAGGCGCGCGGCATCCATTCGGTGCCGGCCATCGTCATCAACGGCCGGCACCTGATCCAGGGCGGCCAGCCGGTCGAGGTGTTCGAGCAGGCGCTGCGCCGCATTGCGGCGCTGTAGCGGCCACTGCGCGGCCACGCGCTACGGGCCGACGGTATAGCTGATGCAGGCGTAGAACTTGCGCGCGTACACGGCGATCATCTCGGCGCAGTCCAGCCCGTTGACGATGCGCCGCGCGCTCTTCCAGTCTTCCTTGTTGCCGTCGAAGTAGTCGCTCAGCTTCTTGCCGGTGAACAGCCCCTGCTCCATGCCCTTGAGCAAAATGGTGGCCGCTACCTGCGGCTGCATCGCGCGGTCGGCTGCGGCCGGGCTGCTCGTCAGGTCCAGCCCCAGCAGCCGGCCGATGCGGTCGTAGTTGGTGCGCCAGGTCAGCTGCACATAGCCGCGCCCGTAGAACACCACGCCGTCGCCCGGGTGCGCGCCCATGCGCCGCGCCATGGCGGCGCGGTTGGGCTGCGGGCTTTGCGGGTCGTACATGCGGAAGAAGTAGTCACGCCCGCCGCGCTCGCGGATCGGCTGCATCGTGAACGCCGTCTCATGGAAGGCCGTACCCAGCGCGTAGGCCAGCCAGCGGTCGTCGGCCATGGCCCAGGACTGCTCCCAGGCGTCGAGCAGCGTATCCAGCCCGTCGACCTGCGCCTGGCGCAGCCGGCCGGTGAACAGCGTCTCGCGGCAGTGGTCAAAGAAGAACTTGCGGTTGATCATGGCCTGTCTCCTCATCGTCCGGATTGGCACCTGTGCAACGGCCGATGGACACCCCCGCGTGGCGCGCGACCCTGGCGCAAACACCGTTGCGGCGCAGACGCACAAATACCACGGCGCGGCTGGTTTGAGATATCCATGCGGCCGGGTGTGTTTCTGTTTGTTCTCCGGGCAAACCTGCTATCCCTGCAACACCACCACCGTCGGGAGTTGTCGCCATGGCCAGCCGCATCGTTGCTCCGTACTACCCCATCATCTATGTGCGCGGCTTTGCCGCGACGATGAGCGAGATCGAGGACACCACCGCAGACCCCTACATGGGCTTCAACCGCGGCGCCGCCGTGCTGCGCCAGGACTACGAGAAAAAGCCGATCCGCTTCATCTTCGAGTCGCCGCTGCTGCGCCTGATGAAGGATCACCAGTACTCCGACGCTTTCCACGACGGCGGCGACCACTACGACGCCGGCACCGCGCCGGTGCGCTCGATCTGGGTGTTTCGCTACTACGAGAGCGTCTCGCAGTCGCTGGGAACCGGCCAGCGCGTGTCCATCGAACAGTTTGCCGCCGACCTGCGCCGCTTCATCCTGCAGGTGCGCCAGGCCGTCTGCGGCGACGACGCGCAGCAGCGCGACGCCTTCAAGGTCTACCTGGTCGCGCACTCGATGGGCGGGCTGGTCTGCCGCACCTATCTGCAGAACACCTGCCGCTACGGCGCGCCCGACGCGGCGGACAACGCCGCGCTGGAGCTGACCGCCAAGGGCGCGAAGGCGCACTACGTCGACAAGGTCTACACCTACGGCACGCCGCACGGCGGCATCGACCTGATGGGCGTCAACACGCCCAACCTGGGATCGCTGGACGTGTTGCAGCTGGGCAACTTCAACCGCGACCGCATGCGCGAATACCTGCGCCTGTCCAAGGACGCGGCCGTGAACCAGCTCGACGGCGCGTTTGCGCCCGAGCGGCTGTTTTGCTTCGTCGGCTCCAACTACAAGGACTACGACGCCTTCGGCGGCCTGTCCAAATACGCCGCCGGCCCGATGAGCGACGGCCTGGTGCTGATGAGCAACGCCGTCGTGCAGGACGCGCCGCGCGCCGTCGGCTGGCGCAGCCACTCGGGCCCGCAGGGCATGGTCAACTCCGAGGCGGGCTACCAGAACCTGCGCCGCTTCCTGTTCGGCCAGTGGCGCGTCACCGCCACGCTGGAGGTAGACAGCCTGCCGCTGGCGCGCAACGTGCAGGACAAAAAGGACGCGGGCGCGGACGTCAAGGGCTCGTACTACTTCGACGTGTCCACCCAGGTGCGTGCCGGCGCCAACTACCGGCTCAACGAACGGCGCGTAAGCCAGGAGTCGGCGCTGCTGGAGACCTACGACGAACTGACCAAGCAGAACAAGCCGGTCTATCTGTTCACCGGCTACTTGCTGGAGCAGGCGCGCCTGGCCAACGACCAGGCGCTGATGTTCCAGATCGACCTGGGCATCCACGTGCCGGCCTTCCAGGTCGACCGCAAGTTCTGGTTCGACGAGTATTTCGACGGTTTTCTCTACCGCGAAACCATCACCTTCGCGGTGCGCGCCGGCACCATCCGCTACGGCCTGGCGTCGAAGAACGGCCTGGGCGAGGCGCCGGCCAAGGCCGACCTGGATCTGGGCAAGGACGGCGGCCGCAGCCTGCGCATACCGCTTGCCACGGCTGCGGGCGTGCTGCCGGGCTTTGCGGGTGCGCTGGTGCTGAGCGTCGACCCCTGGAACACCTGAGAACACGCTCCGAGCCCCACACCACAAGCCAGCCGGCCGCAGGGCGGGAATGGGACAATCGCGCCCATGACCACCCAGCCCAGCACCCTGACCCTGACCCGCCCCGACGACTGGCACCTGCACGTGCGCGACGGCGCGGCCCTGGCCACCGTCGTGCCGCACACCGCGGCGCAGTTTGCGCGCGCCATCATCATGCCCAACCTGCGTCCGCCGGTGACCACCACCGCGCAGGCGCTTGCATACAAGCAGCGCATCCTGGCCGCCGTGCCCGCCGGCATTCAGTTCGAGCCCCTGATGACGCTGTACCTGACCGACAACCTGGCGCCCGAGGAAATCGCCGCTGCCCGTGCTGCCGGCGTGGTGGCCGCCAAGCTCTACCCGGCCGGCGCCACCACCAACAGCGACGCCGGCGTCACCGACCTGCGCAAGATTTATCCGGTGCTCGAAGCGATGCAGCAAGCCGGCATGCTGCTGCTGGTGCATGGCGAGGTGACCAGCCCTGACATCGACCTGTTCGACCGCGAGGCGGTGTTCATCGAGCAGCAGCTCATCCCGCTGCGCCGCGACTTCCCTGCGCTCAAGATCGTGATGGAGCACATCACCACGCGCGAGGCGGCGCAGTACGTCGCCGAGGCCGACGCCCACCTGGCTGCGACGATCACCGCCCATCACCTGCTGTACAACCGCAACGCCATCTTCCTGGGCGGCATCCGCCCGCACTACTACTGCCTGCCCGTGCTCAAGCGCGAGGAGCACCGCCGGGCGCTGGTGCAGGCCGCAACCAGCGGCAGCCCCAAGTTCTTCCTGGGCACCGACAGCGCGCCACACCCCGCCCATCTGAAAGAGCACGCCACCGGCTGCGCCGGCTGCTACACCGCACACGCCGCGCTGGAGCTGTACGCCGAGGCCTTCGACGCCGCCGGTGCGCTGGACAAGCTGGAAGGCTTTGCCAGCTTTCACGGCGCCGACTTCTATGGCCTGCCACGCAACCGCGGCAGCGTCATGCTGCGCCGCGAAAGCTGGACGCCGCCCGGGAGCTACCCGTTTGGCGATGCCCAGCTCAAGCCCCTGGCAGGTGGCGAGGCGCTGGCGTGGAAGCTGGTGGGGTGAGCGAGGTGGCGACCGTTCTCGCTCGCGCCGGGTAGTGAAGGTGATAGCCATTCCCCCGTCATTCCGGCGAATGCCGGAATCCAGAGGCGAGGTCCCTGGAACACGGCGTTTTCCGGGGTGACGAGCCTTGAACACGTTCTTATTGATTCGGCCCTTTGAAGTAGCAATTTTTCGTCATTCCGGCGAAGGCCGGAATCCATGACTTCCTCCCAAAAGCACTGGATCCCGGCCTTCGCCGGGATGACGAGTTCAAACATCACAAGGCCGGAGCAATAGCTGGGCGCGCATGATGCACACCATCGACTGGCAAATGCCCTGGCTCGCACCCATTGCCGGGCTGGGGAAGGAAGTCGCGCACCAGGTGCAATCCGGCACCAGCGTGGCCGATGCACTCAACGCGCTGGTCGACACGGGCCAGGCTCCCGACCCCGGCGTGCGCTTCGTGCCGCAGGCCGGCCTGCCGCCGGGCATGGCCTATGAGCAGTTCATTTTCGAGCGCGCCCAGGTGCCCACGCGCGACAACCTGCACGACTTCTTCAACGGCCTGGTCTGGCTGCACCATCCGCAGGCCAAGCGGCGCATGAGCCAGATCCACGGCAGCGCGGTGGCTGCGCAGGGGGTGGGCGCCACGCGCGGGCCGCTGCGCGACGCGCTGACGCTGCTCGACGAGAACGGTGCGCTGCTGCTGGCGCCCGATGCGTTGTGGCAGGCGCTTGCCGCGCGCCAGTGGCAGCGGCTGTTTATCGACCTGCGCCCGCTGTGGCGCCAGGCGCGGCTGGTGCTGGTCGGCCATGCGCTGATGGAAAAGCTCGTCATGCCGCGCAAGCCCATGGTGACCCATGTCTACCGGCCGCCGCCGGCGCTGGCCGTACCACCCGATGCGCCGCTGGACGCCTGGCTGGCCGCCGCGCTGGATGCGGGCCACCTGCGCACCAAGCCTTTCGCGCCGCTGCCGGTTCTGGGCGTGCCCGGGTGGTGGCCCGACAACGAGAACTTTTTGTTCTATGCCGACTCTGCGGTGTTCCGGCCCGCGCGCCAGTACACCGGCACAAAGGTTTGAAAATACCGGGTCTGGCACCATTTGTGCCTTTCCAATCACAGCCTCCTTACCGAGACTCTCCATGAAACGCATTGCGCTTTTTGTCCTCACCAACATCGCCGTCGTCGCCGTGCTCGGCGTCGTCGCCAGCCTGCTGGGCGTCAACCGCTATCTGACGGCCAACGGGCTGGACCTGGGCAATCTGCTCGGCTTTGCCCTGGTGATCGGCTTTGGCGGTGCGCTCATCTCGCTGTTCATGAGCAAGACCATGGCCAAGATGAGCATGGGCGTCAAAGTCATCAACCAGCCGCAGAACCAGGACGAGGCCTGGATCGTGCAGACCGTGCAGCGCTTTGCGCAGCAGGCGGGCATCGGCATGCCCGAGGTCGGCATCTACGAGGGCGCGCCCAACGCCTTTGCCACCGGCGCGTTCAAGAATTCGGCGCTGGTCGCGGTCTCCACCGGCCTGCTGCAGGGCATGACGCGCGAGGAGGTCGAGGCCGTCATCGGCCACGAGATCGCGCACGTCGCCAACGGCGACATGGTGACGATGACGCTGATTCAGGGCGTGATGAACACCTTCGTCGTGTTCCTGTCGCGCGTCATCGGCTACGCGATCGACAGCTTCTTGCGCCGCAACGACGACCGCGACACCGGGCCGGGCATCGGCTATATGGTCACCACGCTGGTGCTCGATGTGCTGCTGGGCTTTGTCGCCGCCATCATCGTCGCCTGGTTCTCGCGCCAGCGCGAGTTCCGCGCCGACGCCGGCGCCGCGCGGCTGATGGGCGCGCGCCAACCGATGATCAACGCACTGCACCGCCTGGGCGGCATGCAGCCGGGCGCCATGCCGCAAAGCCTGCAGGCCATGGGCATTGCCGGCGGCATCGGCAAGCTGTTCTCCTCGCACCCGCCGATCGAGGAGCGCGTGGCGGCGTTGCAGAATATGCAGTCTCTGTAACCAACACGTCGCATCACCATGATCCAACGCCTGCTTGCCATCTTCGCCTTGGCCCTGCTGCTGACCGGCTGCGGCTACAACGACTTTCAAAAGCTCGACGAGCAGACCCAGTCGGCCTGGAGCGAGGTGCTCAACCAGTACCAGCGCCGCGCCGACCTGGTGCCCAACATCGTCGCCAGCGTCAAGGGCGAGGCCAACTTCGAGCAGGAAACACTGACCAAGGTTATCGAGGCGCGCGCCAAGGCCACGTCGATTCAGGTGACGCCCGAGACGCTCAACAACCCCCAGGCCTTCGAGCAGTTCCAGCAGGCGCAGGACGGGCTGACCGGCGCGCTGTCGCGCCTGATGGTGGTCTCCGAGCGCTACCCGCAGCTGCAGGCCAACCAGGCGTTTCGCGATCTGCGCGTGACGCTGGAGGGCACCGAGAACCGCATCACCGTGGCGCGGGGGCGCTACATCGAGGCGGTGCAGCAGTACAACGTGCTGGCGCGCAGCTTTCCCACCAACCTGACGGCCAAGGTTTTCGGCTACGCGGCCAAGCCCAATTTCTCGGTGGCCAACGAGGCGCAGATCAGCACGCCGCCGCAGGTGGACTTCTCCAAGTGAGCCAACTGCGCAGCGCTGGAGCCGAGCCATGAACACCCGCGCAGCCTGCATCGCCACTACGCCCGCCAGCGCACGGGCGCTGTTGGCCGCCGTGCTGATGGCCGCCACACTGCTGCTGGCCTGGGTGCTGCCCGCCAGCGCGCAGGCGCTGCGGCCGGTGCCGGTGCTCACCGGCCACGTCATCGACCAGACCGGCACGCTCAGCAACGACCAGCAGCAGGCGCTGGAGCGGCAGCTCGCCGCGCTGGAAGAAAAACTGGGCTCGCAGGTCGTCGTGCTGATGGTGCCGGTGACCGCGCCCGAGGACATTGCCGCCTACGCCAACCGCGTGGCCAACACCTGGAAGATCGGGCGGCGCGACGTGGGCGACGGCGTGCTGGTCATCGTCGCCAAGGACGAGCGCAGCATGCGCATCGAGGTAGCCAAGGCGCTCGAAGGCGCGATTCCCGACCTGGCAGCGGCGCGCATCATCGACGGCGCGATGGCGCCGCGCTTTCGCGAGGGCGACTTTGCCGGCGGCCTGCAGGCGGCGGTGCAGCAGATCCAGGCGCGCATTGCTGGCGAGGAACTGCCCGCGCCCGTGGCCGGCCAGCGCGGCCAGGGCAGCGGTGCGCCCGACATCGAGTCGCTGCTGGGCCTGCTGTTCATCGGCGCGGTGTTCGGCGGCGCCGTGCTGCGCGCGTTGCTGGGCCCGCGCCTGGGCAGCGTGGCCACCGGCGGGGCGCTGGGTGCCGTTGCCTGGCTGCTGACGGCCAGCGTGGCCACGGCGCTGGTGATCGCGGTGGTCGGCGCTCTGTTCGCCGCACTGTTCGTCGGCCGCAGCGGCCCCATCGTGACCGGTGGCGGACGCGGAGGGCGCGGCGGCTGGGGTGGTGGCGGTTTTGGCGGAGGAGGGGGCTTTGGAGGCGGCGGTTTCGGCAGCGGCGGTGGCGGCAACTTTGGCGGCGGCGGCGCCTCGGGGCGCTGGTAGATGAGCGGCACCGAACACCTTGCGCCGCGCCCAGGCATCGCCGCCCGCCTGCTGCGGCTGCTGCGCCACCGCTGGCTGGACGGCAGCGCCGCGCGGCGGCTGCCGGCCGATGCGCAAGAGCGCCTGGCCGAGCGCGTGGCAGCCAGCGAGCGGCTTCACAGCGGGCAGATCCGCATCTGCGTCGAGGCCGGGCTGCCGCTGTCCTACCTGTGGCGCGGGCTGGATGCCCGCGCGCGGGCGCTGGCGCTGTTCGGCCGGCTGCGCGTGTGGGACACCGAGCACAACAACGGCGTGCTCATCTACCTGCTGCTGGCCGACCACGCCATCGAGATCGTCGCCGACCGCGCGCTGGCGCGCGCTTGTCCCGCTGGCACCTGGCAGCAGCTGGCGCTCACGCTGGAGCAGCATCTGCGTGGCGAGTCGCTGGAAGATGGCCTGACCCAGGCGCTGGCCGAGGTGTCTGCGCTGCTGCAGGCGCACTTTGCCGCGCCGCCGGGTGCGGCGCCCGCGCCGGGGCTGCCCGACGCGCCGGTGCTGCTGTAGCACGACAAGGAGTCCTATGGCTGCGGCTGCGTTGCCGGCCGGCCGCTACCATCGCCCCATGGATGGCCCCGCACCCGCTTCTCCCTCTTTCCTCGCCCGCATTCCCGCCAATCCGCACGGGCGTGACTTTGCCGTGGGCGACATCCACGGCTGCTTCACCGCGCTGTGGCAGGCGCTGGAGCACATCGGCTTCGACCCGGCGCGAGACCGGCTGTTCTCCGTCGGCGACCTGGTCAATCGCGGGCCGGAATCGGCCCAGGTGCTGCACTGGCTGGCGCAGCCGTGGTTTCACGCCATCAGCGGCAACCACGACCTCATGGCCTGGCGCCATGCCCTGGGCCGGCCGCACCCGCAGGTTGACGTGCTGGCGCACGGCGGCGACTGGCTCACCAGCACCGCGCCGCAGCTGCTGGCCCGCATCGCCCGGCAATTGCAGGCCTTGCCCCTGGCCATGGAGGTGGCCACGCCCGGCGGCCCGGTCGGCCTGGTTCATGCCGACTGCCCCAGCGACGATTGGCAAGATCTGCGCGAGCACGCGCTCTCGCCCAGCGACCAGGACTGCTGTCTGTGGTCGCGCCAGCGTTACCAGCGCCGCTACGCCGCCCCGGTGCGCAACGTGCGCGCCGTCGTCCATGGGCACACCACCGTGCCCACCATGCAGACGCTGGGCAATGTGTTCTTCATCGACACCGGCGGCTGGCGCGGCGGCCAGGGCCATTTCACGCTGCTGGATCTGCACACGCTGATGCCGCTGCGCGGCCCCGGCCCGGCGGCAGCCGAGGCCGTTCGGCGCCGTTACCGGTAAGGACCTTGCCAAACTCCGGTGTTGCGGGGCGAGATCAATCGAACCAATCGTCCAGATCTTCCAGATCGTCTTGCAGCTCTTTTTGCCGGCGCCGTTCTGTCTTGATCCAGTACTTGAGGCCGTGCACGCTGGAGCGCAGCCCGGCGAGCTCCTGGCGCAGCATCGTGTTTTGGTATTGCGCCAGCTGCACCTGCCTGCCTAACTCGCGCAGCACCGTCGAGGGCTTGAAGCGTTGGTTGGGGTCGAGGTCGAACTCCATGCAAAACTGGCCTTGGACGGCGCTCACCTCCTGCTGCAGCTCGGCAAGCTGCTCGGCCAGTACGCGGTTGTAGTGCTTGAGACGGTCTTCGCTCAGGCCGGCGATGTGGGCCGGGTCGATCTGCTCGACTTCAAGCTGCAGCTGCAGCAGGTCGAGCAGCTTGTTGTCGTTGTAGGCCTGGTTGACGCGCTGCATCAGCGCTGTCTTGCGCGCCTGCTCGGCCGGGTCGGCCTCGCGGTCGGGGTGCAGGGCGCTGGCAAGCTTGCGGTAAATCTCGCGCACCGACTGCGTTGCCTGCGCCGCCTCCTCTTGCGCCTTGCGCTCGCGCGCATTGGGCTTGCGCGCCCGGGCCGCGTGGTGGGCCTGGCGCTGGGCTGCTCTTTCTTCCTGCTGGGCCTGCATCTGCTCGGCCAGGCGGCGCAGCAAGTCCTCGGGTGCGTCCATGTCGGCGTCCTGCAGGTCGAGGTCGACGCCGAACAGGTCATGCGCCATGGCCTCGGCCATCTCTCTGGCCATCTCGTTGCCCTCGGCTTCCTCGGCGTCGTAGTCGCTGCCGCTGTGGCGGTTGTAAACCTCCTTCAAGCTGGTGCGCAGCGCCTCGTCGGCGACGGCGTCGACGACGAACGCCAGCCGGTCGGTGATGGCCTCGCTGACGGTGTGGCGCTCGGACTTGGTCAGTTTTCTGTTGCTGCTCTCGGCGTCCAGGTGCTGCACCTGCTCGACGAGCAGCGCGATTTGCTCGCGCGCGAGCGGCTGGAGCTCGCGCGCATGGCGCTCGCGCCAGGCGGTGATGGCCTTCTCCCAGTCGGCGAGCAGCGCACGCTGCTGGTCGATGCGCTCGATGTGCCGGTTGAATTTTTTTTGCTGTGCGCTCAGCGGGGCGTCGCGCTGCGCGCTGGGAATGCGGACGGGGGTGTGATGTGTGGTCATGCTGGGGCAATTGTGCTGCCGGCGCGCAGCCCATCCAAAAAAAGCGGCCGCGCAAGGCGGCCGCTTTTGCCAGCGAGAGGGCTGCGTCGATCAGGCGGCGGGCAGAAAGCCCTCGACCGACAGGTAGCGCTCGCCCGTGTCGTAGTTCACGCCCAGCACGCGGCTGCCGGCGGGCAGACTGGGCAGCTTGTGGGCGATGGCGGCAAGCGCGGCGCCGGTGGAGATGCCCACCAGAATGCCTTCCTTGCTGGCGCACTGGCGCGCCCATTCGCGCGCGTCCTCGTCGTCGATGGTGATGACGCCGTCGATCACGCTGGTGTCCAGGTTCTTCGGGATGAAGCCCGCTCCCAGGCCCTGAATGCCGTGCGGGCCGGGCTGGCCGCCGCTGATCACGGCCGACTTGCTCGGCTCGACCGCGTAGACCTTGAGCTGCGGCCACTTGGGCTTGAGCACGCGCGCCAGCGCCGTGATGTGCCCGCCCGTGCCCACGCCCGAGATGATGGCGTCCAGCCCCTCGGGAAAGTCGGCCAGCACCTCCTGCGCCGTGGTGCGCGCGTGCGCATCGATGTTGGCGGGGTTCTCGAACTGGTTGAGCATGATCGCGCCGGGCGTCTGCTCGGTCAGCTCCTGCGCGCGGGCGACGGCGCCGCTCGTGCCCTTCTCCTTGGGCGTGAGCTCCAGGCGCGCGCCGTAGGACAGCATCAGGCGGCGGCGCTCCACGCTCATGCTCTCGGGCATCACGACGATCAGCTGGTAGCCCTTGACCGCTGCGACCATGGCCAGGCCGATGCCGGTGTTGCCGCTGGTCGGCTCGATGATGATGCCGCCGGGCTTGAGCTGGCCCGCCCGCTCTGCCGCCTCGACCATGCCCAGCGCAATGCGATCCTTGAGCGAGCCGCCCGGGTTGTTGCGCTCGCATTTGAGCCAGACGTTGGCGCCGCTGCCAAACAGGCGGTTGATGCGCACGTGCGGGGTGTTGCCAATGGTCTGCAGGATGTTGTCGGCTTTCATCGAAGACTCCGGAAAATTTCAAGGGAAATGAACGCGGCCATTGTGGCAAAGGCTTTGGACAGTTGCGCTATATCGATATGGCGTCCCGCCGGCCGACGCGGGCATCGGGTGTTGGCGCGCGTCAGCCGAGCGCCGCCTGCACCGCCAGCGCGGCAGACAGCAGCAGCGCGTCCTGGCCGCCCAGGCCCGCCAGACTCAGGCCCACCGGCGCGTCGCCCGGTTGGTGGATGGGCAGCGAGACGGCGCAGCCGT
Organism: Comamonas faecalis; assembly: GCF_039538025.1. Taxonomy (NCBI): domain Bacteria; kingdom Pseudomonadati; phylum Pseudomonadota; class Betaproteobacteria; order Burkholderiales; family Comamonadaceae; genus Comamonas; species Comamonas faecalis. The sequence continues at coordinate 159,755 of NZ_BAABBP010000002.1, read as the reverse complement.
CCAGAAAATTGACCATCGACGGGTTGCGCAGAATCGCTGCGTTGGCGGCAAAGAAGGCCTCGTCGCTGGCCTCCAGGTCGGCAATGCGCGGTGCGACCACGGGCACCGTCGGCATTACCAGCAGGTCGTGCCCCTGCAACTGCCCGGCCATGGCCTGCTGCCACTGGCGGCGCAGGCGCAGCAGGTCGACATAGTCGGCCGCACCCATGCTGCGCCCGCGCAGAATGCGCGAGAGCACGCGCGGGTCGTAGTCGCGCTCGTGCTGCTGCAGGTGGGGGCGGTGCCAGGCCCAGGCCTCGGCGTTGGAAAAACTCCCCAGCGCGTTGATCTGCGCCAGGTCCTGCAGTGGCGCGACGCGCGCCTGGTGGATGCGCACGCCCGCCTGTGACAGCCGCGACAGCGCGCGCTCCCAGGCCACGGCCACCGCATCGTCCATGCCGTCGAGCACCACGTTGGTCGGCGCCAGCAGGCGCAGGCCGGCCAGCGGCGCGGCGGTCAGCGGCGTCAGCGGCGCGTCGGCCAGCACCGCGTCCAGCAGCGCGCAGCAGGCGACGCTTGCGGCCAGCGGGCCGACGCTGTCGAGCGTCGTCGACAGCGGCAGCGCGCCAGCCGTGGGCACGCGCCGCTGCGTGGGCTTGAAGCCGGTCAGCCCGCACAGCGCCGCCGGGATGCGCACCGAGCCGCCGGTGTCCGAGCCGATCGCCGCCAGCGCCATGGCGTCGGTCACGCTGACTGCCGCGCCCGAGGACGAGCCGCCCGGAATGCGCCCGCCGCCGCCTGCCTCGCGCCCCCAGGGGTTGCGCGGCGTGCCGTAGTGCGGATTGAGGCCGATGCCCGAGAACGCGAACTCGGTCATGTTGGTCGTGCCGACGATCACCGCGCCTGCGCGGCGCAGACGCTGCACGATGTGTGCGTCCTGGCGCGCGGGGGCGCTGCCCTGCAGCAGGCGCGAGCCCGCCAGCGTGGCGTGGCCGGCCACGTCGAACAAATCCTTGACCGAGATTGGCAGTCCCTCCAGCGGCGAGCGCGCCAGGCCGGCGGCGCGCAGCAGGTCGCTGGCGCGCGCCTCGGCCAGCGCGGTGGCGGCCAGCGTGCGGGTGAAGGTGCGCGGGCCTTCGCCTTGGGCGCAGCGTTCGAGTGCCTGCTCGGTCAGGGCGAGCGACGTGGCGGCGCCGCTATCGAGCCGCGCGGCGGTATCGGCAAGCGTGGGATAGGTGGACATGGCGTGGGTCAAACAGGGGACAGAAAAGCATGCGATGCGCCCGGGCCGGGTGCCGGCATGCACAACAATGGCAAGCATGGTAACGACCGCAGGGAGATGTGCATGAGCTTGTTCCAATCGACCATGCTGCTGCTGGCCGTCAGCTGCGCGCTGCTGCTGGTGGGCTTTTCGGCGCGCGACTACCGCTGGGGGCCGTGGCTGATGATGCTGGGCATCGTCGGTGCGATGGCGCTGATCGGCTGGAGCATCTACCAGATGCTGCCGCGCTGAGCGCCATTTCACGGCGATAATCGCCCCCGTGAAGCCCGCCAGACCGCCGCTGGTGCAAGCTGGGAAACCAGGCACTGGAGGAACGTCCGGACTGCACAGGGCAGCGTAGCAGCTAACGGCTGTCCACCGTGAGGTGAGGATCAGAGCAACAGAGACGAGTTCGAGCGTAGAAGTGCCCACCAGGGGTGTTCTGCGGTTCGCCGGCGCAAACCGGCGCGGCTGGCGCAAGCCAGACGGTGACGGGCGATGAGCCCGGCACGACGCAGCCACTTCGGGCGCTTCGCGCCCGAAGTGAAACGGGCAATCTCTACGCGCAGCAACACCAAGTAGGCCAGCGTTGACGTGGCTCCGCGGAGCTGGCGGGTAGGTGGCATCGAGCCGGCGGGGCGACCCCCGGCCCAGAGTAATGGCGGTCACATGCGGCTTGCCGCATGCACAGAATCCGGCTTATCGGCGGGCTTCACACTTTCTTCAAAACCGCTCCCACGGCTGCAAATAGCGCCACTGCCCTTCGGGCAGCCTGGCGAGCGGCACGCGGCCGATGCGGATGCGCCTGATGTCCACGACGGACAGGCCCACGGCCTCGCACATCGACGGGATCTGCCCCGGGCGTATGCCTTTGAGTGCAAAGCGCAGGTGGGTCTCGTTCTGCCAGCTGACCTTGATGGGCGGCAGCGGCCGGTCGTTGAACGTAAGGCCGTGGCACAGCCGCTGCAGGCCGTCCTCCTGAATCTGCCCAGCGACTTCGACGATGCATTCCTGCTCCAGCACCTCGATGTCTTCGCGCAGCTTGCGTGCTACGCGCCTGTCCTGGGTGTAGACGACCAGTCCGCTGGCCTCGGTGGGCAGCGGCGTGAAACACTCGAGCGCGCGAAAGTGGCGCAGCAGCACGCGCTGGCCGGCGGGGTCGTCCGCCAGGTGGGTGGCTGCGCTCAAGAGATCCAGCGCCTGCGGCGCGCCCTGGCTGCGGCTGGTGTGGGAGGTGTGGCCGGCCTCCAGGCCAAGCCCGGCCTCGTAACCCGCAGGCTTGTTCAGCACCAGGGTGACGGGGGTGAGTTCCATCGGGTTGGCGTCCTGCGCCAGCGCCACGGCTTGCTGCGGCGCCACCCGCGCGCCGGGCAGCTCGATGACCTGACCGTCGACCGACACCCAGCCGCCTTCGATGTACTGCTCTGCCATGGTGCGCGAGCAGGCGAACTGCCGCGCCACGCGCTTGGCCAGGCGGATCGCATCATCCATGCCGGTGCTCCAGAACGCCGGGCATCGCGCGCGCCCCAGGCCAGGGCGGCCGCGCAAGGGCCGCCCCGCCGCGCTGGCTGCGTCCCCCCTCCCGTGGCGCGTAGCGCGCAGAGAGAGGAGGGAAGATGCGAAGCGGCTCAGGGGGGTGCTCAATCATTCCCAGGTTCCAGCATGCGGATGCGCTCGACGTGGGCGATCAGCGAGCGCTGTGCCACCGGCCACAGGCGCGGGGGCACGTCGTCATAGGCCAGCTCCACCCATTGCTCCAGCGTGCCGTCGGGGCGTTTTTGCATGGCGGCGATGACCTTGGCCTCGCGTGCCAGGCGGTGGGCCTTCAGGTGTGCGATGGCGCCGCGCGCGTCGCCCAGCACGTGGCCGTGGGCGGGCAGGATGAACTCCACGCCCCACTGCTGGCACAGCGCGTCCAGGCGGTCGAGCGAGTCCAGGTAGTCGGCCATGTTGCCGTCGGGCGGGTCGATCACCGTGGTGCTGCCGTTCAGGATGTGGTCGCCGGAAAACAGCAGGCCGTCTTCCTGCAGCAGCAGGCACAGGTGGTTGGCCGCGTGGCCGGGGGTGTAGACGACTTGCAGCGTGTGGGTGACGCTGCCCCCCAGCCCCTGGCCGGTGAGTGTGAGCAGCTCGCCGTCGGCGACGGCCCGGTCGGGCGTGAACTGGCTGTGCGCGCGCGCCGTGGGAAGCGAGGGCAGGCCCAGGATGGGCGGCGCGGCGCGCCCGGCCTGCACGCACAGCTGCTGCAGCGGGGCGGCTCCGGGCGAATGGTCGGGGTGCGAGTGGGTGCAGACGATCGTGCGGATGTCGCCGCCGGCGGCGCGCCACAGGCGCTGCAGGTGCTCCATGTCGGCAGGGCCGGGGTCGATGGCGATGTAGCCGGTGGCTGGATCGCCCACCAGGTAGCTGTTGGTGCCGGGGCCGGTCATCACGCCGGGGTTGGGTGCGGTGAGGCGCTGCAGGTTGCGCCGCAGCTCCACCGGACGATCGCTTTGCCAGTCCAGCGGGTGCACCAGCTGGCCGTCGGGGCTGACCAGAGCCAATTCGCCGTAGGGCGGGTCGCTTTCCATGTAGCGCACCTCGCGCCCGGCCAGCAGGCCGGCGCGCGGGCAGCTGGTCCACAGCGGCGCCTCGCCGGCGCAGGCGGCCAGCACCGCGTCGACGCTGGCATGGCGCTGCAGGTACTCCAGAGTGCGGATGGTCGGGAAAATGATGAAGAAGTCACCGCCGGCGTGGCGCTGCAGCGCGTCCTGCGGGCGTATCCACAGCGGCTCGAACTGCTCGGCCTCGTCGGCCACCGGAGTCTGGCCCGGCGGCATGCGGGCGACGAGGAACGGCACGTCGAAGCGCCGCGGCAGGTCGCGGTCGGTGATCCAGCGCGCCAGCGTGAACACGCCGTCGGCGGCAAGCGTCAGGCCGCGCGCCTGGCACTGCGCGGCAAGCGGGGCGTGGCGGTCGATCTGCGCAATGTCGTGCTGCGTGGCCCAGCGCCCGTCGCCGTGGCGCGCAAGCAGCACGCCCAGCTCCTCGAAGCTCTCGCGGATGGCGGCGATCGCATCGGTCAGTTGCGCGTCGGCCTGCGTGGGGCGGCGCGCGGCCAGCGCGTGCGCCTGGGCGTCCTGCGCGTCGATGGCGCCGCCGGGAAAGACGAAGGCACCGGGCACGAAGCTGGCCTGCTGCGAGCGGCGCGTCATCAAGACCTCCAGGCCCGCCGCGCCGTCGCGCAGCAGCAGCACGGTGGCCGCAGCGCGCGGCGCCACGGGCATGTGCTGCGCGTGCAGGTATTGGCTGGTGCGCGGCGTCATTTGCCGGGCCTCGCCGTCATGGCCACGACGAGCGCGCCGACCAGGAACATGGCCTGCAGCTCCAGCTCCCAGCCGCCGCTCTTGTTGATCGAGAAAAAATGCCCCTGGTGCACCAGGAACAGCGCCACCAGCATGTTGATGGCGACGACCAGCGCGGCCGGCGCGACCCACACGCCCACCAGCATCAGCAGCGGCGCGACGACCTCGCCCAGGTAGACCGCGTAGGCCAGGTAGCCGGGCAGGCCGTGGCCTTGCAGCATGCCGGCAATCCAGCCGACGCCGCCGGTGATCTTGGCCCAGCCGTGCAGCAGGATGAGCAGCGCCAGCACGGTGCGCAGCAGCACGGCGCCGGCGTGGGGGTGGTGCAGGGCGTTGAAGAGTCGCATGGGAATTCCCTCGAAGGCAGCAATGTGCCGGTTGGCAGGGCCGCACGATAAACGATCTGTACCTTCCACGTTGCCCCAAGCGCCGATAATCCGGGCGCATTGTTTTTGTATTGACCGGCCTCCCGCCTTCTTTTGCCCGCCCTGCCATGACCGCTTCCGCCCTGCCCCCGATCACCGAAGACGACATTGCCGAATACCTGGCCAACAGCCCCGGCTTCTTCGAGCGCCACGCCGAGTTGCTGGCCAGCGTGGTCATCAACAGCCCGCATGGCCAGCGCGCGGTCAGCCTGCACGAGCGCCAGGCCGAGCTGCTGCGCGAGAAGATCAAGGTGCTGGAGCACCGCGTGATGGACATGGTGCGCTACGGCGGCGAGAACGCGGCGATCGCGCGCAAGATCCACGACTGGTCGCGCCAGCTGGCCGCGGCGCGCAACGCCGGCGAGCTGCCCGCCATGGTGCAGGCCAGCATTGCGCAGGACTTCGACGTGCCGCAGGTGGCGCTGCGCCTGTGGGGCGTGGCCGACGCCTACACGGGCGCGGCCTTCACCCAGGGCGTGAGCGAAGACCTGCGCAGCTTTGCCGCGTCGCTGACCATGCCGTTTTGCGGCCCCAACCTGGGCTTCGAGGCGACGGGCTGGCTGGCACAGGCGGCGCAGGCCCAGTCTCTGGCGCTGCTGCCGCTGCGCCGCGGCGCGATCGAGGACACCGACAGCCCCGCCTTCGGCCTGCTGGTGCTGGCCTCGCACGACGCCAAGCGCTTCGACGCGACCATGGGAACCGACTTTCTGACGCACATGGCCGAGCTGGCGGGCTCGGCGCTGTCGCGCTTGCTGTAAGAGCGTAAACACGCTCTAAGCTTGCCATGACGGAACAGGCGCCCAGCGCTGCGGCGCTCTCCGAGCCGGCGCAGAACTACCTGCAGGACCTGCGCGTGCACCGGCGCCTGGCCGCGCGCACGCTGGCGCTGTACACGCAGGATTTGCTGCGCCTGGAGGCGCTGGCGCGCGAGGCGGGCACGCCGCTGTTGCAGCTCACCAGCGCGCACATCCGCCGCGGCGTGGTGCAAATGCACGCCGGCGGGCGCAGCCCGCGCGGCATTGCGCTCATCCTGTCGGGCTGGCGCGGGTTCTTCCGCTGGGCGGTCAACCAGGGCCTGGCCGCGCACAACCCGGTGCTGGACGTGCGCGCGCCCAAGGCGCCCAAGCCGCTGCCCAAGGCCTTGCCGGTGGATCAGGCGGTGCGCCTGGCCGACTTTGCCGAGGCCGGGCAGGATCCCTGGATCGAGGCGCGTGACGCGGCCATCGTCGAGCTGCTGTACGGCTGCGGCCTGCGCGTGGGCGAGCTCGTCGGCCTGGACGTTGCCGCCAGCATGGCCGCACAGCAGCAGGGGCGCGGCTGGGTCGACCTGCAGGCGGGCGAGGCCCATGTGCTGGGCAAGGGCAGCAAGCGGCGCAGCGTGCCGGTGGGACGCGCCGCGCTGCAGGCGCTGCAGCAGTGGCTGGCGCTGCGCGCGCAGCCCTTTGGCGGGCGGCTGGAGGGCAGCGCGCTGTTCATCGGGCGGCGCGGCGCACGGTTGTCGGCGCAGTCGGTCTGGGCGCGGCTGCGCCAGCGCGGGCAACTGGCGGGGCTGGCGCAGCCGGTGCACCCGCACATGCTGCGCCACTCGTTTGCCAGCCACCTGCTGCAATCGAGCGGCGACCTGCGCGCGGTGCAGGAGCTGCTGGGCCACGCCAGCATCACGTCCACCCAGGTCTATACGCGGCTCGACTTCCAGCACCTGGCGCAGGTGTACGACAGGGCCCACCCGCGGGCGCACAAAAAACCTGGCGAATCCTGAATGCGGGTGCGGCTAGTACAGCAACCTGGAAGTAGAGGAACACAATGAAAGCAATGGATTGGCGCCCAGGGCAAGGCGCAAACCGCAGCGATAGCCGTAGCTATCGCGAGGATTTGCAACGCCGCCATGGGTGCGAAGACACGCTTTCATGTTTCGATATTTCCAGGTTGCTGTACTAGGAGCCGCCGCGCCATTGCCGGCACTGCCACTGCGGCCTTGGGCCTTGCTGCACAATCAGCGGCGTCTACAACAAACCCCACAGGAGCACCCCATGGCAGATACCTGGCTGACCTCGCTGATCACCGAAACGCCCCAGCAGGGCTTCGAGCTGGCCATCACGCTGAGCCGCCGCGGCGTCAGGTACACCCAGCCCGACACCGAGGTGCTGCACAAGCTGCGCCCCGAATATGCCAACAGCTCGCACGAGCTGACGGCCGCTTCGCAGGTCATTGCGCTGAACTTCCAGACCGTGGCCGCTGCCAACAACTACTGGCGCAAGTAAGCGCAGCCCTCACCAAGAAAGCCGCCCCTGCAGAAGACCTGCCAGGGCGGCTTTTTCGTGGGTGCGTGTCAGAGCTGGCGCAGGATCAATGCGCCAGTGCGGCGTCGGCGCTGGCCGGCATCTGGCCGAACTTGCCGGCGTTGAAGTCCTCGAACGCCTGCGTCAACTCGGCGCGCGTGTTCATCACGAACGGGCCGTAGCCGGCTACCGGCTCGGCGATGGGCTCGCCGCCCATCAACAGCAGCTCGGCATCGGTCAGCGCCTGCAGCGCCAGGCCGGTGCCGCTGCGCGAGAGTTGCAGCAGCTGGCCGGCGTGGGCCCGCTCGCCCTCCACGCGCACGCTGCCCTTGCGCATCAGCAGCATCAGCGTGTGGCCTTCGGGCAGGGTCAGATCGACCTTGCCGCCGCGCCGCAGACGCATGTCCCACAGGTTGATGGGCGTGTAGGTTTGGGCCGCACCCGCATGGCCGGCGTAGTCGCCGGCGATCACGCGCAGCACGCCGGCGCCGCCGGGCAGTGCCACCTCGGGAATGTCGGCGCGGGTCAGCGCCTGGTAGTGCGGCGCGTCCATCTTGTGGCGCGCGGGCAGGTTGACCCACAGTTGCACCATCTCCAGCGGCCCGCCACGGCGGGTGAAGGCCTCGGTGTGGAACTCGTCGTGCAGCAGGCCGCCCGCGGCGGTCATCCACTGCACCTCGTCCGGGCCGATGGTGCCGCCCGCGCCGCAGCTGTCGCGGTGCGCCACCTCGCCGGCGTAGACGATGGTCACGGTCTCGAAGCCGCGGTGCGGGTGCGCGCCGACGCCGCGGCGCTCGTTGCCGGGCGCAAACTCGGTCGGGCCAGCGTGGTCGAGCAGCAGAAATGGGCTGATGCGCGCGCCATGCTCCGCGTAGTTGAACAGGCTGCGCACCGGAAAGCCGTTGCCGACCCAGTGCGGCTCGGGCGGAGTGAAAAGGCTTTCAATGGTTTTGCGCATGGTGGAACTCCGGTCAATGCGATGCACGGCCCGATTGCCGTGCATTTGACTGTCTCACGTTGCGCCGGTGCGCGGTAGCCGGCAATCGAGGGTTTTAGTGTTCCATGGCGTGAACGATGGCACCGTTGACCCTGCGCGGCACGCTGGTGTGGCAGCTGGCGCGTGCCTTTCCAGGCGGTTTCGCTACAGTCGCTGCCTTGTACTTTGTGCGTCAGCCCCCATCTGACAGGTTTGCGTGCACGCCTGCCGCGGTTTTTCAAGGCTTTTCCCATGTCACTGATTCCCGTCACCATCCTCACCGGCTTTCTCGGCGCGGGCAAGACCACTTTGCTCAAGCGCGTGCTGACCGAGGCGCATGGCCAGAAGATCGCAGTGATCGAGAACGAGTTCGGCGAGGAGAACATCGACAGCGACATTCTGATCACCGACAGCGAGGAGCAGATCCTGCAGATGAGCAATGGCTGCATCTGCTGCACCATCCGCGAGGACTTGCGCGAGACGCTGCAGCTGCTGGCGGCCAAGCGGCGCAAGAAGCTGCTCGATTTCGAGCGCGTGGTCATCGAGACCACCGGCCTGGCCGACCCCGGCCCGGTGGTGCAGACCTTCTTCATGGACGACGAGATCGCCGAGAGCTACCTGGTCGACTCCATCATCACGCTGGTCGACGCCAAGCACGCCCAGCAGCAGCTCGACGACCGCCAGGAGGCGCGCCGCCAGGTGGGTTTTGCCGATCAGATCTTTCTGTCCAAGACCGACCTGATCAGCGAGGACGAGAAGAACGCGCTGATCCACCGCTTGAAGCACATGAACCCGCGCGCGCCCATCGAGGCGGTGCACTTCGGCGAGGTGGCGCTGGCGCAGGTGCTCGACCTGCGTGGTTTCAACCTGAACGCCAAGCTGGACGTCGACCCCGACTTCCTCAAGGAAGACGATGGGCACGAACATGGGCATGACCATGTGCACGACGAGCATTGCGGCCACGACCACGACGACCATGCGCATGGCGAGCACTGCCACCACCCGCACCACCATCACCATGACGACGACGTGAAAAGCTTCGTCTACCGTGCCGAACGCGCGTTCGACCCGGCCAAGCTGGAGGACTTCCTGGGCGCCATCGTCAACGTCTACGGCCCGCGCATGCTGCGCTACAAGGGCGTGCTGGACATGCAGGGCACCAACCGCAAGGTGATCTTCCAGGGCGTGCACCAGCTGATGGGCAGCGACCTGGGGCCGGAATGGGGTGCGCAGGAAAAGCGCCAGAGCAAGATGGTGTTCATCGGCATCGACTTGCCGCAGGACATCCTGCGCCAGGGGCTGGAGCAGTGCCTGGTACAGCAACCTTGAAATATCGAAACATGAAAGCGTGTCTTCGCACCCATGGCGGCGTTGCAAATCCTCGCGATAGCTACGGCTATCGCTGTGGTTTGCGCCTTGTCCTGGGCGCGAATCCATCGCTTTCATTGTGTTCCTCTACTTCCAGGTTGCCGTACGAGTCGCCTGAACAGGCATTGCGGGCCGATGCCCGTACAATCGCCGCCCGACCGCGCTGCCCTTGGGTGCGGCGACGGTGTAGAAGTGGTTTTTTCGCGCGGCGCCAGGCAATGGCGTCGCATTCCGATACCTGGGATATGCTTTGAACGATGCAGCGATGAACGTACCATCGGCGTTTCATTCAAAGCCTTTTGTTTCCCCCTAGCCAGCGTAAAGTCCTGATATGAACACGACCCTGCAAAAAACTGTGGCGGCCGCCAAAAAAGATCCGAAGCTGGCCGGCCAATGGAAGACCAAGACGGCCGAGGAATTGACCGACGCCGAAGTGCTGGCCATGCCTGACGGCGAATACATGAACGAGAAGCAGCTGGCGTTCTTTCGCCACAAGCTGATGCAGCTCAAGCAGGACATGCACGACAACGCAGGCGAGACCACCGAGCACCTGCGCGAGGACACCGTCGTCGTGCCCGATCCGGCCGATCGGGCCACCATCGAGGAAGAGCACGCGCTGGAGCTGCGCACGCGCGACCGCGAGCGCAAGCTGCTCAAGAAGATCGAGCAGTCGATCGCGCGCATCGACGCGGGTGACTACGGCTATTGCGACGAGACTGGCGAACCCATCGGCGTGGGTCGCCTGCTGGCGCGCCCGACGGCAACGCTGTCGCTGGAGGCGCAGCAGCGCCGCGAGCTCAAGCAGAAGATGTTTGGCGACTGAAACCATCCCGCCCGCCGCATCGCGCCCCTGACGTGCCCACGGATTTTTTTTCGCGATGAACAAGCCCGAACCTCAGGCCGGCGGCGGTTTGCTGTCGCGCGTGGTGCGCCTGATGCGCAGCCCGCGCGCGGGCGACGCGGCGGCAGGCGAGGGCGACTCCGAAAGCCGCTACAGCAAGCAGATGCTCAAGGAGATGATCGAGCGCAAGCGGCGCAACGACTTCGTGCGCCGCCGCGAGTTCGACCAGCTGCGCCGCCTGCGCCGGCGCGAGATCTCACCCGGGCAGGTGATCGAGGGAGTCGACCCGATGGGGCATTCCTCCTTCTTCCAGAGCAGCCTGGCGTCGGCCGACGACCGCGCCGACACGCTGCGCAAGATCGACGAGATCGAGGCGCAGATGTCGCAGCAGTGGTGGAAGAGCAAGAAAGGCGAACGCGCCGCGCCCGTGGCGGCGCCGGCCGCGCACGGCACGCCGCAGCAGGACGCAGCGCGGCAGCCGCCACAGCCCCCCGCCCAGGCGGCTGCACCGCAGCCGGAGCGCAGCGCAGATGCGGCCTCGTCGCTGCAACCGTCGTCGCTGCCGCCGCCGGGGCAGGCGCCCCAGCCGCTGGAGCAGCCCTTGGCAGCGGCGCGCGTGCAAAGCCTCCAGGGCGCGCCGGCGAGTTCGCCCACGGCACCGGAGCGCGGCGCGCCGCTGGACATGGCGCTCGACCTCGGTTTTGGCGCCGATACGCAACCAGTGGCCGCGCCGCCGTCCGCTGCGCCGCGCGCGCGGTTCGTGCACGATACCGACCTGGAAGAGGCAGCCATCCTGTTTGCCAATGCCGACTACGACGGCGCCGAGGCCGCGCTGCTGGATCTGCTGGCGCAGCGCAAGCAGGCCGACCCGCAGGCGCAGTACGGCGTCTGGATGGCGTTGTTCGACCTGCTGCGCGCCACCGGCCGGCAGGAGCGCTTCGAGGCACTGGCCATCGACTTCGCGAAGCGCTTTGGCCGCACCTCGCCGCTGTGGTTCTCTCTGCCCGAGCAACTGGGATTGCCGAGCGCATCGGCGCAGGACGGCGCGGCGGCGCAGCGCGAGCTCAACTGGAGCGCGCCCGCGCAGCTGGGCCAGCAGTCGGTCGCCGCGCTGCTGGCGGCGCTGGAGCGCGCCGCCCAGCCCTGGGCCATGAACTGGGCGCGGCTGACCAGCATCGAGCCGCCTGCCGTGGCCGCGCTTGCAGGCGTTTTTGAGCGCTGGGCCGGCCAGCCGGTTGAGTTGCATTTTTCCGGTGTGCAGGCACTGCACGACCTGCTTACGGCGCACACGCCGTCGGGCGAGCGCGCCAGCGACCCTGCCTGGTGGCGGCTGCGCATGTCCACGCTGCGCCTGACCGGGCAGATGGACGAGTTCGAGCTGGTGGCGCTCGACTACTGCGTGACCTACGAGGTCTCGCCGCCGTCGTGGGAGGCGCCGCGCTGCCTGTATGGCGACGACGATCCGGCGCGGCGCGCCGCGCCCGTGCCCGACAGCGAGACGCTGCTGAGCGACTTCGGCCTGTCGTCCATCCTGAGCACGCAGATGCCCGCCTACCAGGCGCAGCTGAGCGGCCACATCGAGGGCGACGCCACGCCGCTGCTCGAACCGATGCAGGAGTGGATGCAGCCGGGCCAGGTGTTCACCATCGCTTGCGACCGGCTGATCCGCATCGACTTTGCCGCGATCGGCTCGGTGCTGAACTGGGCCGCGGCGCGCGAGGCCGAGGGCCACCGGGTCGAGTTCACCGAACTGCACCGGCTGGTGGCGGTGTTCTTCAACATCATCGGCGTTGACCAGCACGCGGCCATCGTGGCGCGCGAGCGCTGATTCCATTTCTATATCAACCGATTACTTTGTCGGCTTTGTTTGCCGTGCTACAGCACTGTCTGCGCTTCACCTTCGCGTACTCGATCGATATAGAAATGGAATGAGTCGCAGGCGCTGTACCACTGGTGCAGCCGCGTATCCCCCTCTTTTTGTTCCCGCGCGCTCTTGCGTTCGCGCGGTGCGCCCCCATCTGGCACGCCCATGGAACAGTACCACGGCACCACCATCCTCAGCGTCCGGCGCCAGCGCGCGGACGGCAGTCATGAAGTTGCATTGGGCGGCGACGGCCAGGTCACGCTGGGCAACATCGTCGTCAAGGGCACGGCGCGCAAGGTGCGCCGCCTCTACCACGGCAAGGTGCTTGCCGGCTTTGCCGGCGCCACGGCCGACGCGTTCACGCTGTTCGAGCGCTTCGAGGCCAAGCTGGAGAAGCATCAGGGCCATCTGACGCGCGCCGCCATCGAGCTGACCAAAGACTGGCGCACCGACCGCGTGCTGCGCCGGTTGGAGGCCATGCTGGCCGTGGCCGACGCCAGCGCCTCGCTCATCATCACCGGCAACGGCGACGTGCTCGAGCCCGAGCAGGGCATCGTCGCCATCGGCTCGGGCGGCGCCTATGCGCACTCGGCGGCCAAGGCGCTGCTGACCAATACCGAGCTGCCCGCGCATGACATCGTCAAGAAGTCGCTGGAGATTGCCGGCGAGCTGTGCATCTACACCAACATGCACCACACCATCGAAACGCTGTAAGAACACGTTCTAAGCGTTTCACCATTGTCTTTGCCGCTGCTGGTGCGCGCGCGGCGCGCGCCAGAGGCTGAATTGGGCCAAAAATGTCCTCCATGACCCCCCAGGAAATCGTCTCCGAGCTCGACAACCACATCGTCGGCCAGCAGGCTGCCAAGCGCGCCGTGGCCATTGCGCTGCGCAACCGCTGGCGCCGCCAGCAGGTCGACCCCGGCCTGCGCCAGGAAATCACGCCCAAGAACATCCTGATGATCGGCCCCACCGGCGTGGGCAAGACCGAGATCGCGCGGCGCCTGGCGCGTCTGGCCGATGCGCCCTTCATCAAGGTCGAGGCGACCAAGTTCACCGAGGTCGGCTACGTCGGCAAGGACGTGGACGCCATCATCCGCGACCTGGTCGAGGTGGCGGTCAAGCAGACGCGCGAGCAGGACATGAAGAAGCTGCGCGCGCGCGCCGAGGACGCGGCCGAGGATCGCATCCTGGACGTGCTGGTTCCGCCGGCGCGCAGTGCCGGCTCCGATGCCTCGCGTACCGGCGAGGCGCCCGCCGACAACACGGCGCGCCAGGTGTTTCGCAAGAAGCTGCGCGAGGGGCAGCTGGACGACAAGGAGATCGAGATCGAGGTGGCCGACGCCCGCCCGCAGGTCGAGATCATGGGCCCGCAGGGCATGGAGGAGATGGCCGAGCAGTTGCGCGGCATGTTCAGCCAGATGGGTCAGGAGCGCCGGCGCACGCGCAAGCTCAAGATTGCCGAGGCCATGAAGCTCTTGACCGACGAGGAGGCCGGCAAGCTGGTCAACGAGGAAGAGGTCAAGACCCGGGCGCTCACCAACGCCGAGCAGAACGGCATCGTCTTCATCGACGAGATAGACAAGGTGGCCGCGCGCCAGGAGACGAGCGGCGCCGACGTTTCGCGCCAGGGCGTGCAGCGCGACTTGCTGCCGCTGGTCGAGGGCACGACGGTGTCGACCAAGTACGGCATGGTCAAGACCGACCACATCCTGTTCATCGCCTCGGGGGCGTTCCACCTGTCCAAGCCCAGCGACCTGATCCCCGAGCTGCAGGGGCGCTTTCCGATCCGCGTGGAGCTCGGATCGCTGTCGGTGCAGGACTTCGAGGCCATCCTGACGCAGACGCATGCGTCGCTGGTCAAGCAGTACCAGGCACTGCTGGCCACCGAGGGCGTGGCGCTGGAGTTCACGCCCGAGGGCATCACCCGCCTGGCGCACATCGCCTATGACGTGAACGAGAGCACCGAAAACATCGGCGCGCGCCGCCTGTCCACGGTGATGGAGCGCCTGCTCGACGAGGTGAGCTTCGACGCCGCCAAACTTGAAGGCCAGACCGTCGTGATCGACGCCGGCTACGTGAACCAGCGCCTGCAAAGCCTGAGCCAGGACGAGGACTTGTCGCGCTTCATTCTTTGACGGCGGGCGCACCTGCGGTGCAACGGGCCATCGGCATGCGCGAGCGCGGCCGGTGGCCCGTTGTTTTTGCCGTGGCGCTGCCATGGGTCTGTGGCCTGTCGTAACCCGCCGTCATGTGACAAAGCACTTTCATATTGGTTGTTAAGTGCTTAATTGGTAATGGTATTTTTATTTTTTCACTTTGCATTTGCTTTCTAAGTCTTTGATTCCATTGTGAAAAAAGATCAACCCGGCCCTTGCGCCCGAAGGGTTTCCTGCTACAGTGCAAAAAAGTGCAATGAAGTGGTGAAAAGTGCCATTTGTCCCCTGCCCAGGGCGACAATAGCGCTCTACAGGGGTCGAATACGTGTTTCAAGGGGCGTCATCGCTGAGTCTGGATGTCAAGGGGCGGCTGTCCGTGCCGACCCGGCACCGTGACGCCCTGGCGCAGCACGGCGGGCAGCTGACGATCACCAAGCACCCGGACGGTTGCCTGATGGTGTTTCCGCGCCCGGCCTGGGAGGCGTTTCGCGAACGCATTGCCGAGCTGCCGATGAAGGCGCAGTGGTGGAAGCGCATCTTTCTTGGCAGCGCCATGGACGTGGAGATGGACGGCACCGGCCGCGTGCTGGTGTCGCCCGAGCTGCGCGAGGCCGCAGGCCTCTCCAAGGAGGCGGTGCTGCTGGGCATGGGCGCGCACTTCGAGCTGTGGGACAAGGCCACCTACGAGGCCAAGGAAGCCGAGGCGATGCAGGCGCCGATGCCCGACGTGTTCAAGGACTTCTCTTTCTAAGGGCTGCGGATGGACGAGACACTGCAGCACATCACGGTACTTGCCCCCGAGGCGGTCGACGCCCTGCTCGGCGGCGCCCACCCGCCGACGGCCACCTTCGTCGACGGCACGTTTGGCAGGGGGGGGCACGCGCGGCGGATCCTGGAGCGGCTCGGGCCTGGGCAACGCCTGCTGGCCTTCGACAAGGACCCGCAGGCCATCGCCGCCGCAGCGCGCATCACGGATGCGCGCTTTTCAATTCGACACGAGGGCTTTTCGCACCTGGGCGATCTGCCGCAGGCCAGCGTCGCCGGCGTGCTGCTGGATCTGGGCGTGAGCTCGCCGCAGATCGACGCGCCCGAGCGCGGTTTCAGTTTCCGGTTCGACGGTCCGCTGGACATGCGCATGGACACCACGCGCGG
The DNA here is from genome assembly GCF_039538025.1 of Comamonas faecalis. Classification (NCBI taxonomy): domain Bacteria; kingdom Pseudomonadati; phylum Pseudomonadota; class Betaproteobacteria; order Burkholderiales; family Comamonadaceae; genus Comamonas; species Comamonas faecalis. The sequence continues at coordinate 144,107 of NZ_BAABBP010000002.1, read as the reverse complement.
CCAGAGCGTGGCCGATTGGTTGGCACATGCCGAGGTTCCACGGATAGCGGAGGTGATACGTGACTACGGTGAAGAACGGTTTGCTGGGCCCATTGCAAAGGCGATTGTTGCTTGGCGCAAGGAACGGGGCCCTGTTGCAAGCACCGCCGAGCTGGCCGGCATCGTGGCTGGCGCGGTCAAGACCCGCGAGCCGGGCCAGAACCCTGCAACGCGCACATTTCAGGCTTTACGGATTTTCATCAATGCCGAGCTTGAAGAGCTGCAGCGCGCGTTAGAGGCCAGCCTCTCGGTGCTGGCGCCGGGCGGGCGGCTGGTGGTGATCAGCTTTCACTCGCTGGAAGACCGCATCGTCAAGCAGTTCATCGCGCTGCATTCCAGGGAGGTGTTCGACCGCCGCGCGCCGTTTGCCGCGCCGGCGCCGATGCGCCTGAAGGCCCTGGGCCGCGTCAAACCCTCTGCCGCCGAGGTGGCGGCCAACCCTCGCGCGCGCAGCGCGGTGATGCGCGTGGCCGAGCGCACCGAGGTGCGGCCATGACGCGCGTGTCGATTGCGCTGCTGCTGGTGGTGATGGCCAGCGCCATGGTGCTGGTGCACACACAGTACGAATCGCGCCTGCTGTACACCGCGCTCGACCGCGCCGACATCGAGGCGCGGCGCCTGCGCTCGGAATTCCAGCGCCTTCAGGTGCAAAAGAGCGCCCAGTCCACGCCGCTGCGCATCGAGCGCCTGGCGCGCGACCGTCTGCAGATGCGCCCGGCCTCGCCGGCCATCACGCAGTACGTGACCGACCCCGGCGCCAATGCACCGGTGCCGGCGCCGGACGCGGGAGGCGGGCAATGAGCAGCCGCAGCGTCAACTACACGCTCAGCCCGCTGCTGGCGAGCAAGACGCCGGTGTGGCGCAGCAAGTTCATCGTTGCCGCGGTGGCGCTGGGCTTTCTGACGCTGGCCGGGCGTGCCGCCTATGTGCAGATCTTTGACAACGCCTTCTACAAGCGCCAGGGCGAGGTGCGCTTTGCCCGCACGCTGGAGCTGCCGGCCAACCGCGGGCGCATCGTGGACCGCAACGGCCTGATCCTGGCCTCCAGCGTGCCAGCGGCCAGCATCTGGGCCATTCCCGAGGACGTGCAAAGCGACAAGCCCGAGGTGCGCGCCCAGCTCAAGCAGCTGGCCAGGCTGATGGACATGCCGCAGGCGCAGCTGATGGCCAAGCTGGCCGACGAGGACAAGAGCTTCGTCTGGATCAAGCGCCAGCTGGACTGGGACGTGGGCCAGAAGATCGCGGCGCTGGGCATCAAGGGCATTTACCAGCGCAAGGAATACAAGCGCCAGTACCCCGAGGGCGAGTCGGCCGCGCACATCGTCGGCTTCACCAACGTCGAGGATCTTGGCCAGGAGGGCATGGAGCTGGCGTTCAACGGCCAGCTGGCGGGCAAGGCCGGCTCGCGGCGCGTCATCAAGGATCGCATGGGCCGCGTCGTCGAGGAGATTGGCGCCGAGGTGCCGCCGGTCGACGGCCGCGACCTGCAGCTGTCGATCGATTCGAAGGTGCAGTTCTTCGCCTACCAGAAGCTGCGCGACGCCGTCATCCAGCACAAGGCGGTCGGCGGCAGCGTCGTGGTGCTGGACGCGCACACCGGCGAGCTGCTGGCGCTGGCCAACTACCCCAGCTTCAACCCCGGCGACCGGCGCCGCCTGACCGGCGAGCAACTGCGCAACCGCGCGCTCACCGACGTGTTCGAGCCCGGCTCGACGATCAAGCCCATCACCATCGGGCTGGCGCTGGACTCGGGGCGCATGCGCCCGGACACCATCATCGACACCACGCCCGGGCGCATCAACGTCACCGGCTCGACCATCTCGGACACACGCAACTACGGCGTGCTCACCGTCGAGGGCGTGATCCAGAAATCGAGCAACGTCGGCACGACCAAGATCGCGCTGCAGCTGCCGGCGCAGGACATGTGGCAGACCTTCTCGGCGCTGGGCTTCGGCCACAAGCCCGATCTGGCCTTTCCCGGCGCGGCCAGCGGCCGCCTGCGCCCCTACAAGAGCTGGCGCACCGTCGAGCAGGCGACCATGGGCTATGGCTACGGCCTGTCGGCCAGCCTGCTGCAGATCACGCGCGCCTACACCGTGTTCGCCAACGACGGCCGCGTGATTCCGGCCACGCTGCTCAAGACCGACCAGCGCCCCGAGGGCGTGCAGGTGTTCTCCGCGCGCACCGCGGCCCAGGTGCGCAAGATGCTGCAGATGGCCGCCGGCCCCGGCGGCACCGGCCAGCGCGCGCAGACCGTCGGCTACTCGGTCGGAGGCAAGTCGGGCACGGCGCGCAAGCAGGTCGGCAAAAGCTATGCCAAGGGCAAATACCGCGCCTGGTTCACCGGGCTGGCGCCGGTCAACGACCCGCGTGTCATCGTCGCCGTCATGGTCGACGAGCCGAGCAACGGCACGATCTACGGCGGCGCGGTCGCAGCGCCCGTGTTCAGCGAGGTGGTGCAGCAGACGCTGCGCGTCATGGGCGTGACGCCCGACGTGGAGGTGCAGCCGCAAATCGTCGCCGAAGCGGTGCAGGAGCCCCTATGAGCCAGATCCAGTTTCTTGCCACCGCCGGCCAGGCCGCGGCCTTCGTGCGCCAGCATTGCCATGGGCAGTTGCGCACCGACAGCCGCCAGGTGGGCGCGGGCGACGTCTTCATCGCCTGGCCCGGCGCTGCCACCGACGGGCGCGCCCACGTGGGCGACGCACTGGCGCGCGGCGCCGCCGCCTGTCTGGTCGAGGCCGAGGGCGTGCAGCATTTCAGCTTCTCCAGCGGCGCCATTGCCGCGCTGCCCGGCTTGAAGGCCGCCACCGGACTGATCGCCGCCGACTGGCATGGCAATCCCAGCGCGCGCCTGCGCGTGCTGGCCGTCACCGGCACCAACGGCAAGACCAGCACCGCATGGTGGCTGGCGCATGCGCTCAACGCGCTGGTGGCCCAAGGGCAGATCGCGGGCACGGGCTGCGGCCTGGTCGGCACGCTGGGCGTGGGCGTGCCGCCGCGCGTGCAGTCCACCGGCATGACCACGCCCGACCCGGTGCGGCTGCAGCAGGCGTTTGCCGACTTCGCGCACGGCGGCGCGGGCGAGTGCGCGATCGAGGCCTCGTCCATCGGCCTGGCCGAGCAGCGCCTGGCGGGCACGCACATCCACACCGCGCTGTTCACCAATTTCACCCAGGATCATCTGGACTGGCACGCCGACATGCAGGATTACTGGCGCGCCAAGCGCGTGCTGTTCGATTGGCCCGGCCTGGCGGCGGCCGTCGTCAACCTGGACGACGCCAGGGGCCGCGAGCTGCACGCCGAGCTGCAGACCCGCGACCTGGATCTGTGGGGCGTGGCCATCGAGCGCCCGGCGCGCCTGCGCGCGCAGGACGTGGCGCACACCGAGACGGGCCTGGCGTTCACCGTCGTCGAGGACGGGCAGCGCGTGGCGCTGCAGACCCGGCTGATCGGCCAGTTCAACATCTCCAACCTGCTGGGCGTGATTGCCGGCCTGCGTACGCTGGGCGTGCCGCTGGCGCAGGCGGTGCACGCCTGTGCGCAGCTGGCGCCGGTGCCCGGGCGCATGCAGCAAATCGCGCTGCCCGGCCAGCCGTTGGTGGCTGTCGACTATGCGCACACGCCCGACGCGCTCATTCAGGCGCTGGCCGCGCTCAAGCCGGTGGCGGCAGCGCGGGGAGGCCGGCTGCACTGTGTGTTCGGCTGCGGCGGAGACCGCGACGCGACCAAGCGCCCGCTGATGGGTGCGGCCGCCCAGCACGGCGCCGACCGCGTCTGGGTGACCAGCGACAACCCGCGCAGCGAGGAGCCGCAGGCCATCGTGCACCAGATTCTGCAGGGCATGATTGCCAGCAGCCATGTGCGGGCCGACCCCGACCGAGCCACCGCGATTGCGCTGGCGATCGCCGAGGCCGCGCCCGAGGACGTGGTGCTGATTGCCGGCAAGGGCCACGAGGATTACCAGGAAGTGCGTGGCGAGCGCCGGCCGTTCTCCGACATGGAGCAGGCGCAAGCCGCGCTGGCGCGCCGGGAGGGCGGGGCATGAGCGCGCCGATGATGACCCTGGCCCAGGCGCATGCGCTGCTGGCCGAGCATGCGCCCGAGGCGCGCCTGGTTGGCGACGGCGCGCTGCCGCTCATGCGCGTGCACAGCGATACGCGCACGCTGGCTGCAGGCGACCTGTTCGTCGCGCTGCGCGGCGAGCGCTTCGACGCGCACGATTTCCTGCCGCAGGCCCGCGCCGCCGGTGCCGCGGCCGCGCTGGCGCAGCATGGCCTGGGCGAGGGCGGCCTGCCCGGCATCGAGGTGCCGGACACGCTGGCGGCGCTGGCGGCGCTGGCCACCGGCTGGCGCGCGCAATGGGTGTTGCCGCTGATCGCGGTGACCGGCAGCAACGGCAAGACCACGGTCACGCAGATGCTGGCCAGCGTGCTGCGCGCCTGGCTGGGCGACGCGGCGCTGGCCACCGCGGGCAATTTCAACAACGCCATCGGCGTGCCGCTGACGCTCTTGCGCCTGCGCGCGCAGCACCGCGCGGCCGTCGTCGAGCTGGGCATGAACCACCCGGGCGAGATCGCCCAGCTGGCCGCGATGGCCCGGCCGACGGTGGCGCTGGTCAACAACGCGCAGCGCGAGCACCTGGAATTCATGCACACCATCGATGCCGTGGCGCGCGAGAACGCCAGCGTGTTCGCTGCGCTGCCCGTGGACGGCGTGGCGGTGTTTCCGGCGGACGACGCCTATACCGCGCTGTGGACGCAGCTGGCCGATGGGCGCCGCTGCCTGACGTTTGCCGATGCGAGCCGCCCCTCACCCCCACCCTCTCCCCAGAGGGGCGAGGGAGTGGACGCGCGCCCTGACTTGCCCCCTCTCCCTCTGGGAGAGGGCAGGGGTGAGGGCAGCGACGCTGGCGAGGTGCGCTGCACCGCAGCCGTGTGGCAGGACGGCGCCTGGCAGCTGCGCATCGCCACGCCCGCCGGCAGCTTGGATACGCGGCTGCACATCGCCGGCCGGCACAACGTCGCCAATGCGTTGGCGGCCGCTGCCTGCGCTATCGCTGCAGGAGCGCCCATCGCAGCGGTGGCGCGCGGTTTGGCCGATTTCGTGCCGGTTTCCGGGCGCTCGCGTGCGCTCGTCGTGCGCCTGGCCGGCCGCGTGTTGACGCTGGTCGACGACAGCTACAACGCCAACCCCGATTCGGTGCATGCGGCCATCGACGTACTGGCCGAGCTGCCCGGCCCGCGCCTGCTGGTGCTGGGCGACATGGGCGAGGTGGGCGCGCAGGGGCCGCAGCTGCACGCCGAGGCCGGCGCTCAGGCGCGCGGCCGCGGCATCGAGCAGGTGTTCACGCTGGGCGCCTTGAGCGCCCACGCGGCAGGCACGCGGCATTTCGACGACATGGCAGCGCTGATCGCGGCGGTGCGCGCGCAGCTGCCCACGGTGGGCAGCGTGCTGGTGAAGGGATCACGATTCATGAGGATGGAACAGGTGGTGCGGGCGATCGAGGAGGCGGCATGCTCCTGATGCTGTCGCAATGGCTGCAGAGCCTGGGGCCGGAGTGGGGCTTTCTGCGCGTCTTCCAGTACCTGACGCTGCGCGCGGTGATGGCGGCGATGACGGCGCTCTTGATCGGCGTTGGCCTGGGCCCGCGCGTGATCCGCATGCTCACCGCGCTCAAGATCGGCCAGCCGGTGCGCGGCTACGCCATGGAGACGCACCTGGTCAAGAGCGGCACGCCGACCATGGGCGGCGTGCTGATCCTGCTGTCGATCGCGCTCTCCACGCTGCTGTGGTTCGACCTGTCCAACCGCTTCGTCTGGATCGTGCTGCTGGTCACGCTGGGTTTTGGCGCCATCGGCTGGGTCGACGACTGGCGCAAGGTAGTCAACAAGGACCCCGAGGGCATGCGCTCGCGCGAGAAGTATTTCTGGCAGTCGGTGATCGGGCTGGTCGCGGCGCTGTACCTGGTGTTCGCCATCTCGGGCGACTCCAACGCGCGCGTTTTCGACCTGTTCGTGCACTGGGTCGGCTCGGGCTTCACGCTCGACCTGCCGCCCAAGGCCGGGCTGCTGGTGCCGTTCTTCAAGGAGGTCAGCTACCCGCTGGGCGTACTCGGCTTCGTCATCCTGACCTACCTGGTGATCGTCGGCAGCAGCAACGCGGTCAACCTGACCGACGGGCTGGACGGCCTGGCCATCATGCCGGTGATCATGGTCGGCTCGGCGCTGGGCATCTTCGCCTACGTCAGCGGCAACGCGGTGTATGCCAAATACCTGCTGTTCCCGCACATCCCGGGCGCGGGCGAGCTGCTGATCTTTTGCGCCGCCATGGCCGGCGCGGGGCTGGCCTTCCTGTGGTTCAACGCCCACCCGGCGCAGGTCTTCATGGGCGACGTCGGCGCGCTGGCGCTGGGCGGCGCGCTCGGCACCATCGCCGTCATCGTGCGCCAGGAGATCGTGCTCGCCATCATGGGCGGCATCTTCGTCGTCGAGGCCGTCTCGGTGATGCTGCAGGTGACCTGGTTCAAGTACACCAAGCGCCGCTACGGCGAGGGCCGGCGCCTCTTAAAGATGGCGCCGCTGCACCACCATTTCGAGAAAAGCGGCTGGAAGGAGACGCAGGTCGTCATCCGCTTCTGGATCATCACCATGCTGCTGTGCCTGGTCGGCCTGTCCACGCTGAAACTGCGATGAACGAGCTGCCCCACATCCCCCAGCCCACCGAGCCGCCTGCCGCGCCCGCGCCGCAGGCGGGCGGCGTTGCGCCGGATGCAGCCGTGCCAGCCCAGTTGCCCGATGTGCCAACGCAGCTGGGCGCCGCAGCCGAGGCGGCGGCCTTCGTCGCGCGCATCTTTGCCGAGGTCGGAGAGCCCGAACCGGATGCTGGCGCAGCCGTTGCCGCCCCCGAAGCGCCGCCCAGCGAGCAAGCGCCGCTGGACGTGCAAGCGCTGGCGCAATCGCTGTCCCAGTCGATGGCCGGCCAGCGCGTGCTGGTGCTGGGCCTGGGCGCGTCCGGCCTGTCGATGGCGCGCTGGTGCGCGCGCTGCGGTGCCGAGGTCGCGGTGGCCGACACGCGCGAGAACCCGCCGCAGCTGGCCGCGCTGCGCGCCGAACTGCCGCAGGCGCGCTTCATCACCGGGCAGTTGACGGCCGATCTGCTGGCAGACGGTGCGCCGCACCGCGTGCTGCGCTCGCCGGGTCTGGCGCCGGCCGGCATTGCCGCGCTGGCGCAGGCCGCGCACGCGCAGGGCATTGCGGTGCAAGGTGAGCTCGACCTGTACGCCCAGGCTCTGGCGCTGCTGCAGGCGCAGGGCTATCGCCCGGCCGTGCTGGCCGTGACCGGCACCAACGGCAAGACCACGGTGACCGCGCTGACCGGCCACCTGCTCACGCACGCCGGGCGCAACGTGGCGCTGGCCGGCAACATCGGCCCGGCGCTGCTCGACACGCTGGCCGCGCGCCTGGACGCGCACGACCTGCCCGATGCCTGGGTGCTGGAGCTGTCGAGCTTTCAGCTCGACGGCGTGCGGGGTTTCGAGCCGACGGCCGCCGTGGTGCTCAACCTGACGCAGGACCACCTGGATTGGCACGGCTCGATGGCCGCCTACGGCGCCGCCAAGGCGCGCATTTTTGGCGAGCAGGCGCTGATGGTGCTCAACCGCGAGGACGACGCGGTGATGGCCATGCTGCCGCCGCCCGTTCCGGTCAAGCTGCAAAAGCCGCGCCAGCGCGCCCACGTCACCTTTGGCGGCGACATGCCGCGCCAGCCGGGCGACTTCGGCATCGAGGTGGTCAACGGCATGGCCTGGCTGGTACGCGCGCAGGAGGCCGACGAGACGCAAAAGCGCGGCCGCAACGCGGTTCAGCAGGAGCTGTTCATCCAGCGGCTGATGCCCGAGGGCGCCCTGCGCATTCGCGGACGGCACAACGCCACCAACGCGCTGGCCGCGCTGGCGTTGGCCCAGGCCGCGGGCAGCCCGCTGGCGGCGCTTTTGTACGGCCTGCGCGAATACCGCGGCGAGCCGCACCGGGTCGAATCCATCGGCATGGTCGGCGCGGTCGAATATTTCGACGACAGCAAGGGCACCAACGTCGGCGCCACCGTCGCCGCGCTGGCCGGCCTGGGCGCAGAGCGGCGGCTGGTCGTCATCCTGGGCGGCGACGGCAAGGGCCAGGATTTTTCGCCACTGGCCGCGCCCGTGGCGCGCCATGCGCGCGCCGTCGTGCTGATCGGGCGCGACGCGCCGCAGATCGCCGTGGCGCTTGCCACCAGCCAGGTACCGCTGCTGCAGGCCGCGACGCTGCCCGAGGCGGTGCAGTTGGCCGCGGCCCAGGCCAAGGCGGGCGACGCGGTGCTGCTGTCGCCGGCCTGTGCCAGCCTGGACATGTTCGACAACTACGCCCACCGCGCCCAGGTGTTTTGCGACGCGGTGGCGCAGCTGGCCGAGGACGCCGGCCAGAGCCTGCACGGAGGCGTGGCATGAACACGGCCGCCGCACCCCAGAACAGCCGCGCAGCCGGCCTGTGGCAGCGCCTGCGCGCGCTGGTGGGCATGGCGCCGGCTGACGCGGCCGACGTGCTGCCGGTGCGCCTGGGCGGCGCGCAATACCGCCCGACCACGGCGACGGCGGCGCGCCAGCTCGGCTTCGACCAGGCGCTGCTGTGGGTCGTCGTGCTGCTGCTGGCCTTCAGCGTGGTGATGGTGTATTCGGCGTCGATCGCGATGCAGGACAACCCGCGTTTCGGCCGCATGATGCCGATGCACTTCCTCGTGCGCCACCTGATGGCGCTGGCCGTCGGCTTCGTCGCCGCGCTGCTGGCCTTCCAGGTGCCGATGAACACCTGGGAGCGCAACGCGCGCTGGCTGTTCCTGCTGTCGCTGGCGTTGCTGGTGGCGGTGCTGATCCCGCACGTGGGCACCATGGTCAACGGCGCGCGGCGCTGGCTCAGCCTGGGGGTGATGCAGTTCCAGCCGTCCGAGCTGGCCAAGTTCGCGGTGCTGATCTACGCGGCTGACTACATGGTGCGCAAGATGGAGGTCAAGGAGCGGTTCTTCCGCGCGGTGCTGCCGATGGCGGTTGCCGTGGCCATCGTCGGCGCGCTGCTGCTGGCCGAGCCCGACATGGGCGCCTTCATGGTCATCGCGGTGATCGCGATGGGCATCCTGTTCCTGGGCGGCGTGAACGCGCGCATGTTCTTCGTGATCGCGTTCATCCTGGTGCTGGCGTTTGCCGCCATGGTCTGGCTGTCGCCGTGGCGGCGCGAGCGCATCTTCGCCTACCTCGACCCGTTCAGCGAGGCGCACGCGCTGGGCAAGGGCTACCAGCTGTCGCACGCGCTGATCGCGATCGGCCGCGGCGAGATCTTCGGCGCCGGCCTGGGCGCCAGCGTCGAGAAGCTGCACTGGCTGCCCGAGGCGCACACCGACTTCCTGCTGGCCGTCATCGGCGAGGAGACCGGGCTGATCGGCGTGCTCGCGCTCATCCTGGCATTCCTGTGGCTCACGCGCCGCATCATGCTGATCGGCCGCCAGGCGATCGCGCTCGACCGCGTCTTCTCCGGCCTGGTGGCCGAGGGGATCGCGCTGTGGATCGGCTTCCAGGCCTTCATCAACATGGGCGTCAACCTGGGCGCGCTGCCTACCAAGGGGCTGACGCTGCCGCTGATGAGCTATGGCGGATCGGCCATCTTGATGAACCTGGTCGCCATCGCAGTCGTGCTGCGTGTCGACTATGAAAACAAACTGCTCATGCGCGGAGGCCGCGTATGAGGAGTTTGTTTCACCAAAACAAACTGCTCCAGTGCGCAAGCACTGGCGGCTGCGCAGCAGCCGATGCGCGGAGGCCGCGTATGAGCAACTTGTTTCACCAAAACAAACTGTGCATTGCGCCAGCAATGCCAGGCGCGCAGCGCCTGATGCGTGGAGGGCGGGTATGAGCACGCAAAAAACCGCCCTCATCATGGCCGGCGGCACCGGTGGCCACATCTTCCCCGGCCTGGCGCTGGCCGAGGAACTGCGCGCGCGCGGCTGGCAGGTGCACTGGCTGGGCACGCCCGGTTCGATGGAGTCGCGCCTGGTGCCGCCTGCGGGCTTTGCGCTGGAGACCATCGACTTTTCCGGCGTGCGCGGCAAGGGGCTGGTCACGCTGGCGCTGCTGCCGCTCAGGCTGCTGATCGCCTTCTGGCAGGCGCTGGCCGTGGTGCGCCGCGTGCGGCCCGACGTGGTCGTCGGACTGGGTGGCTATGTGACCTTCCCGGGTGGCATGATGGCCGTGCTGGCCGGCAAGCCCCTGGTGCTGCACGAGCAGAACTCGGTCGCCGGCCTGGCCAACAAGGTGCTGGCGGGCGTGGCCGACCGCATCTTCACCGCCTTCCCCGGCGTGTTCAAGAAGGGCCAGTGGGTGGGCAATCCGCTGCGCAGCGCCTTTTTGCAGCAGAGCGCGCCCGAGCAGCGCTTTGTCGGCCGCAGCGGGCCGCTCAGGCTGCTGGTCGTCGGCGGCAGCCTGGGCGCGCGTGCGCTCAACGACATCGTGCCGCAGGCGCTGGCCTTGATTCCCGCAGACCGGCGCCCCGTCGTCACCCACCAAAGCGGCGCCAAGCAGATCGAGCAATTGCGCGCCAACTACGCGCAGGCCGGCGTCCAGGCCGAGCTGACGCCCTTCATTGACGACACCGCCAGCGCCTACGCCGCAGCCGACCTGGTGGTCTGCCGCGCAGGCGCCAGCACCGTGACCGAGATCGCCGCCGTCGGCGCGGCCGCGCTGTTCGTGCCCTTCCCGTTCGCGGTGGACGACCACCAGACGGCGAACGCGCGGTTCCTGGTCGACGCTGGCGGCGGCTGGCTGGTACAGCAGGCCGACCTGACGGCCCAGGGCCTGGCCGACCGATTGATGCAACTGGACCGCACTGCGCTGCTGCAGTGCGCCATGGAAGCGAAAAAAATGCAGAAAACCCAGGCCACCCGCGAGGTGGCGAACGCCTGTGAGGAGCTGGTATGAGCCTGTCCCAAGCCTTTACGTGGCATCCGTTGTCCCGCAAAGGCGGCAGGTGCAAGGCGCCCGCCGCAAGCCGCACTGATGTGCGGCGAGGACGGGCAACGCAGCAAATGCCGCCTTTGCGGGACAACCCTTTGGGCAAGGCAGCAAAAGATCGCACTCGTTGTTGCGTGTCTTGCCCAGGCGGCCGGCATGGGCCGCGACACGCGCCTAGATTGCGCCCTTTTGCTGTCTTGCGGACGTCACGTAAAGGCTTGGGACAGGCTCTATGAAACAGGCCATCCGTCACATCCATTTCATCGGCCTGGGCGGCTCGGGCATGTGCGGCATCGCCGAGGTGCTGCACAACCTGGGCTACCAGGTCTCGGGTTCGGATCAGAGCGACAGCGCCACGCTGCGCCGCCTGGCCGGGCTGGGCATTGCCACCCATGTGGGGCACGACGCGGCGCACATCGCCGGCGCCGACGCGGTCGTCACCTCGACCGCGGTGCAGGGCGACAACCCCGAGGTGCTGGCCGCACGCGAGAAGAAGATTCCGGTCGTGCCGCGCGCGGTGATGCTGGCCGAGCTGATGCGCCTGCGCAAGGGCATTGCGATTGCCGGCGCGCACGGCAAGACGACGACGACCAGCCTGGTCGCCAGCGTGCTGGCCGAGGCGGGGCTGGACCCCACCTTCGTGATCGGCGGGCGCCTGAACAGCGCCGGCACCAACGCCAAGCTGGGCCGGGGCGAGTACATCGTCGTCGAGGCCGACGAGTCCGATGCGTCGTTTTTGAACCTGCTGCCGGTGATGGCCGTCGTGACCAACATCGACGCCGACCACATGGAGACCTATGGCCACGACTTCGGCCGGCTCAAGCAGGCTTTCGTCGACTTCCTGCACCGCATGCCGTTCTACGGCACGGCCATTCTGTGCATCGACAACCCGGCGGTGCGCGAGATTGCCGGGCGCATCGCCTGCCCTGTGACCAGCTACGGCCTGGCCGAGGACGCGCAGGTGCGCGCGGTCGAGGTGCGCGCCGTCGGCACGCAAATGCATTTCACGGTGCAGCGGCGCAACGGCGTGACGCTGCCCGACCTGCAGGTGCGGCTCAACCTGCCGGGCGTGCACAACGTGCTCAACGCGCTGGCGACGATTGCGGTGGCCACCGAGCTGGGCGTCGACGACGACGCCATCGTGCGCGCGCTTGCCGCGTTCACCGGTGTGGGCCGGCGCTTCCAGAGCCACGGCGAGCTGCCGGCGCAGGGCGGCGGCAGCTTCACGCTGATCGAGGACTACGGCCACCACCCGGTGGAGATGGCCGCCACCATTGCCGCCGCGCGCGGCGCCTGGCCGGGCCGGCGCCTGATGCTGGTGTTCCAGCCGCACCGCTACACGCGCACGCGCGACTGCTTCGAGGACTTCGTCCAGGTGCTGGGCAGCGCCGATGCGCTCTTGCTCACCGAGGTCTACAGCGCGGGGGAGGCGCCCATCGTCGCCGCCGACGGCCGCGCGCTGGCGCGCGCGGTGCGCGTGGCCGGCCATGTCGAGCCGGTGTTCGTCGACGCCGTGGGCGAGTTGCCCGAGCGCATCGCCCAGCTGGCGCAGGACGGCGACGTGGTGCTGTGTATGGGCGCGGGCTCGATTGGCGCCGTGGCCGGCAACTTGGCGCAGGAGCTCAAGCAATGACACAGCAAACAACGCAAAACCCCACGCCCGCGCAGATCGCCGCCTGGGGCAAGGTGGCCGTGCTGATGGGCGGCAGCTCCGCCGAGCGCGAGGTCTCGCTGATGTCCGGCGGCGGCGTGCTGCAGGCGCTGCGCTCGCGCGGCGTCGACGCGCACGCGTTCGACCCGGCGCAGGCTGACCTGTGCGAGCTCAAAAGCCACGGCTACCGCCGCGCCTTCATTGCGCTGCACGGGCGCCACGGCGAGGATGGCACGGTGCAGGGCGCTCTGGAGCTGCTGGGCATTGCCTACACCGGCCCGGGCGTGATGGCGTCGAGCATTGCGATGGACAAGGTCATGACCAAGCGCATCTGGCGCTTCGAAGGCCTGCCCACGCCTGACTGGCGCCTGGTGGCCAGCAGCGCCGAGACGGCCCGGGCCTTCCAGGAGCTGGGCGCGCCGATGATCGTCAAGCCCGCGCGCGAGGGCTCGACGCTGGGGCTGACCAAGGTCACCTCGCTGGGCCAGTGCGAGCAGGCCTACCTGCTGGCCGCGCGCTATGACCCCGAGGTGCTGTGCGAGCAGTTCATCGACGGCGAGGAGACCACCTGCCCGGTGCTGGGCCAGGGGGGCGGCGCCCGCGCACTGCCGGTGATCCGCATCGTGGCTCCGCAAGGCAACTACGACTACCAGAACAAATACTTCACCGACGCCACGCAATACCACTGCCCCAGCGGCCTGCCCGCGGCCGAGGAGCGCGCGATCCGCGAGCTGTCGGTGCGCGCCTTCCAGACGCTTGGCTGCCGCGGCTGGGCGCGCGTGGACATCATGCTGCGCAAGAGCGACCGCAAGCCGTTTCTGCTGGAGATCAATACCTCGCCCGGCATGACCGGGCATTCGCTGGTGCCGATGGCCGCGCGCGCCGAGGGCACCAGCTATGAAGACCTGTGCCTGCACATTCTGGCCGGCGCGTCGCTGGACGCGCTGCAAGGGCGCGAGCACGCGGGAGAGGGCCCATGAACGCCGCGCTGCAGGTGCCGCTGGACGTGCGGCTGATGAACTGGACCGCCACCATGCTGTTGCTGCTGGCCTGCGCCGGCGCGCTGGTGCTGGCCGGCACCTGGGCGCTGCGCCTGCCGGTGTTCTCGGTGGTGCGCGTGTCGGTTACCGGCGACCTGGCGCACACGCAGGCGGCGGTCGTGCGCGAGCGCGTCGCCGGGCAGCTGCAGGGCAATTTCTTCACGATGGATCTGGCGCAGGTGCGCGCCGCCTTCGAGCACCTGCCCTGGGTGCGCCGCGCCCAGGTGCGCCGCGACTTTCCCAACGGCCTTGAGGTGCAGCTGCAGGAGCACGACGTGGCCGCCTACTGGGGCGAGCCCGGCAGCGGCATGCTGGTCAACCGCCACGGCGAGGTGTTCGAGGCCGACGGCGACGGCCTGGAGAGCGACAACCTGCCGCGTCTGCTGGGCACCACGCCCGACGCCGCCTCCGACATGCTGCAGATGGTCGGCCAGCTCGCGCCGGTGCTCGCGCCGCTGGGCTCGGCCATCGACACGCTGCAGCGCACCGCCCACGACGGCTGGCGCGTGACGCTGGACAGCGGCGCCGTGCTGCAGCTGGGCGCAAGCGACTCGCAGCCGCTGCTGGCGCGCGCCGCGCGCATGGTGCGCACGCTGGCGCCGGTGGCGCAGCAGCAGGGGCGCGGCGTGCAGGACCTGGAATACGCGGATCTGCGCTACGCCGACGGCTATGCGCTGCGCCTGCGGGGCGTGACGACGATTGACGTGGAGGGCGGCGGCGCGCGCAATCGCACGCCGGGCCGCAGAGGGTAGGAAAGCAACGATATGGCAAGAGAATACAAAGATGTCGTGGTGGGCCTGGACATTGGCACGGCCAAGGTCATGGCCGTCGTGGCCGAGGTGCTGCCCGGCGGCGAGCTCAAGCTCGCCGGCCTTGGCATGGCCGCGGGCAACGGGCTCAAGCGCGGCGTGGTGGTCAACATCGATGCGACGGTGCACAGCATCCAGCAGGCGCTCAAGGAGGCCGAGCTGATGGCCGACTGCAAGATCCAGCGCGTGTACACCGGCATTACCGGCAGCCACATCCGCGGGCAGAACTCGCACGGCATGGTGGCCATCAAGGACAAGGAGGTGTCGGCCGCGGACGTCGCGCGCGTGGTCGAGACCGCCAAGGCGATCTCGATCTCCAGCGACCAGCGCCTGCTGCTCGTCGAGCCCCAGGAGTTCGTGATCGACGGCCAGGACGTCAAAGAGCCGATCGGCATGAGCGGCATCCGCCTGGAGGCCAACATCCACATCGTCACCGGCGCGCAAAGCGCGGCCGAGAACATCATCAAGTGCGTGCGCCGCTGCGGCCTGGAGGTCGAGCAGCTGATGCTCAACCCCTTGGCCAGCAGCCAGGCGGTGCTGACCGACGACGAGCGTGAGCTGGGCGTGGCGCTGGTGGACATCGGCGCGGGCACGACCGACGTGGCCATCTTCACCGGCGGCGCGATCCGCCACACCGCGGTGATCCCGATCGCGGGCGACCTGATCACCAGCGACATTGCCATGGCGCTGAGAACGCCGACCAAGGACGCCGAGGACATCAAGGTCGAGAGCGGCCACGCCAAGCAGCTGCTGGCCGACCCCGACGTGCAGGTCGAGGTGCCGGGCCTGGGCGACCGCAGTCCGCGCATGCTCACGCGCCAGGTGCTGGCCGGCGTGATCGAGCCGCGCGTCGAGGAGATCTTCCAGCTGGTGCAGCAGGCGATCCGCGACTCGGGCTACGAGGAGGTGCTGTCGTCGGGCATCGTGCTCACCGGCGGCAGCGCGGTGATGCCCGGCATGGTCGAGCTGGGCGAGGACATCTTCCTGAAGCCCGTGCGCCGCGGCCTGCCGCTGTACTCAAGCGCGCTGGCCGACATGGTCGCCCAGCCGCGCGCGGCCACCGTCATGGGCCTCTTGGAGGAGGCGCGCATGGCGCGGCTGCGCGGTTTCAAGGTGGCGGCCAAGAGCGGCTCGGTCAAGACCGCGTTCGGGCGCTTCAAAGACTTCATCGTCGGGAACTTCTGACATGGCCGCGCAGCACACCCTGCTTTGCTCCACCGGGCCGCCGCAGCGCAAGCGCGGCCGCTGGCGACCGACCGGGCCGCCGGCGCGCGCGCCCACCGAGTTTCGTTTTTCATCCGTTTTTTCAACTCCATCCATCACAACACTGTTACAGGAGCATCCTCATGGCCATCGAAATGATTGAGACCGAAGCGTTCAACCAGGGGACGCAGATCAAGGTGATCGGTGTCGGCGGCGGCGGCGGCAACGCCGTCGAGCACATGATTGCGCGCGCCGTCCAGGGCGTCGAATTCGTCAGCGCCAACACCGACGCGCAAGCGCTGTTGCGCTGCTCGGCACACCGCACCATCCAGCTGGGCAACAACGGCCTGGGCGCGGGCAGCAAACCCGAGAAGGCGCGCGAGGCCGCGCAGCTGGCAGAAGAAGACATCCGCCAGGCCATCGAGGGCGCACACATGCTGTTCATCACCGCCGGCATGGGCGGCGGCACCGGCACGGGCGCCGCGCCCGTGATCGCTCGCATCGCCAAGGAGATGGGCATTCTCACCGTCGGCGTGGTCACCAAGCCGTTCGAGTGGGAGGGCAAGCGCCGCATGCAGAACGCCGACGACGGCCTGGCCGAGCTCGAAGCCAACGTCGACTCGCTGATCGTCGTGCTCAACGAAAAGCTGCTCGAAGTGCTGGGCGACGACATCACCCAGGAAGAGGCTTTTGCCCACGCCAACGACGTGCTCAAGAACGCCGTCGGCGGCATTGCCGAGATCATCAACGAGTACGGCCAGGTCAACGTCGACTTCGAAGACGTGCGCACCGTCATGGGCGAGCCCGGCAAGGCCATGATGGGCACGGCCACCGCCGCCGGCCCGGATCGCGCGCGCATCGCCGCCGAGCAGGCGATTGCCTGCCCGCTGCTGGAGGGCATCGACCTGTCGGGCGCCAAGGGCGTGCTGGTGCTGGTCACGGCCAGCAAGGGCAGCCTGAAGCTGTCGGAGTCGCGCCTGGCGATGAACACCATCAACGCCTACGCCTCGCCCGATGCGCACGTCATCTTCGGAGCCGCCTATGACGACACGCTGGGCGACGAAATCCGCGTCACTGTCGTCGCCACCGGCCTGTCGCGCGTGCAGGCCCGCCGCCAGCCCATGCAGGTCGTGCAGGGCAGCCTGCGCACCGGTACCGACAACGTCGAATACGCCATGCCGATCGGAGCCACCGGCACCGACTACGGCAACATGACCGTGCCCAGCGTCTGGCGCAACAACCGCACCCAGGCCGCGGCGCGCGTCGATGCGCTGTCCTCGGGCGGCATGGACGACCTGGAGATCCCGGCGTTTCTGCGCCGCCAGGCGGACTGATCCGCGCCAACGGGTCACGCGCCGCCGGCGCGCCCGCCCCCAGGCGGTGCGCCGGCTTTTTTCTGCCTGCAAGCACCCTGCGCAATGACGTTGTTTGACTGCAGGGCTTGGGGCCGCCGGCGGGGCGCGCCGGGCCGGGCCGACTAAAATCGACCGCCTATGCTTCAGCAACGCACGATCAAGACCCTGACCCGCGCCGTCGGCGTGGGCCTGCACAGCGGCCAGCGGGTCGAGCTGACGCTGCGCCCCGCGCAGCCCGATACCGGCATCGTGTTTCGCCGCACCGACCTGCCCGAGCCGGTCGATATCCCGATCTCGGCCGAATCGGTCGTCGACACGCGCATGGCATCGACCATTGGCGTCGGCGACGCCAAGGTGCACACCGTCGAGCACCTGATGTCGGCCTGCGCCGGCCTGGGGCTGGACAACCTCTACATCGACATCACCGCCGAGGAAGTGCCGATTCTCGACGGCTCGTCGGCTTCGTTCGTCTTCTTGCTGCAAAGTGCGGGCGTCGAGCTGCAGAACGCCCCCAAGCGCTTCATCCGCGTCATCCGCCCGGTGGAGGTACGCGAGGGCGAGGGCCACAACCTGAAGTGGGCGCGGCTCGACCCGTACCACGGCTTCAAGCTGCGCTTCGAGATCGACTTCGCCCACCCGGCGGTCGACTCAACCGGCCAGAGCGTCGAGTTCGACCTGGGGCAGGGCAACTACGCGCGCGACATTGCGCGGGCGCGCACCTTCGGCTTCACCAAGGACGTGGAAATGCTGCGTGCCAGCGGCCTGGCGCTGGGCGGCGGGCTGGACAACGCCATCGTCATGGACGACTACAAGGTGCTCAACTCCGACGGCCTGCGCTACGACGACGAGTTCGCCAAGCACAAGATCCTGGACGCAATGGGCGACCTGTACCTGGTCGGCCGCCCGCTGCTGGCCGCCTACAGCGCCTTTCGCAGCGGCCACGCGATGAACAACCAGCTGCTGCGCGCACTGCTGGCCCAGCCCGACGCCTGGGAGGAGGCCACCTTCGCCTCCGAGCGCCAGGCGCCCGCGGGTTTTGCCCGGCCGATCCAGGCCTGGTAAGCGCCCCCGCCGTCCCATGGTCATCGTCCGCACCCTGGTCATGCTGCTGCTCGTCGTGGCGGCGGTGTTCTTCGCTCTGTTTGCCGCCACCGGCCGCCAGCACTACAAACGCTGGGGCCTGGTCATCCTCAAGTGGACGCTGATCGCCGCCGCGGTGTTCTTCGGCGTGCTGATCGCGCAGCGCATCGGCTAGTACAGCAACCTGGAAGTAGAGGAACACAATGAAAGCGATGGATTCGCGCCCAGGGCAAGGCGCAAACCGCAGCGATAGCCGTAGCTATCGCGAGGATTTGCAACGCCGCCATGGGTGCGAAGACGCGCTTTCATGTTTCGATACTTCCAGGTTGCTGTACTAGGATTTTTGGGGTTGGTGCTGGTGCCTGCCTCGGCGCCTGGGCCTGCCCGCCTGTGTGCTTGCGCAAGCGCTGCAAGTGCATGCAACGAGCGACGGGTTTGGTTACCGCTCTTGCGTCCTGAGCCCCGGTGTATCGGCTGCGCCTGCCTACGATGTCCTTTGTGTTTTGAAAGGAGTACCGATGGCTGTGCAAACCCCGTTCTTTGGCAAGCGTGACGGCAATGCTTTTTCTTCTCGCGGCGTGGCCGCGCCCACGGCGCCAGAGCCCGCATCGGTGCGCCCCGCCGTGACCGGAACGCCGCTGGCAAGTCCCGCGCCTGCAGCGGCTGCGGCCAGGGCCAGCGGGCCGGCCGAAGGGGGCAGCAAGCTCACCGTCGGCCCCAACATCAAGCTCAAGGGCGTGGAGATCACCGACTGCGACACGCTGGTCGTCGAGGGTACGGTCGAGGCGACGATGGACTCGCGCGTGATCCAGATCGCCGAGCAGGGCGCGTTCAAGGGCAGCGCCGAGATCGATTTCGCCGAGATCCACGGCGCGTTCGACGGCTCGCTGACCGTGCGCCAGAAGCTGGTCATCCACGGTACGGGCCGCGTCAGCGGCAAGATCCGCTACGGCAAGCTCGTGGTCGAGGAGGGCGGCCAATTGTGCGGAGAGGTGCAGGTGGGCGTGGGCAGCGGCGCGGGCCGGCCGACCAGCGCCGCCGACGCACAGGACAGCGCGGCAGTGGCCGTCGCCTGATTGCGGTCACTCGAACATCTGGAGTGCCAGCCGGCCCGTGGGTCGGCTGTTTCGTTTCAGCTGGAGGCCTGCACCTGCGGCGGCAGCGGGCGCGGCCGGCCCTGGGCGTCGATGGCCACATAGGTCAGGCGCGCCTCGGTCACCTTGATGTATTCGCCCTGCTGGGCCACGCATTCGGCGAACACCTCGACCTCGACGGTCACCGAGGTTCGCCCGCGCCGCGTGATGGCCGCGTAGAACGACAGGATGTCGCCCACGCGCACCGGGTTCTTGAAGATGAACTCGTTGACCGCCACCGTGGCCATGCGCCCCTGGCCCACGCGCGCGGGCAGCACCGATCCGGCCAGATCCACCTGCGCCATCACCCAGCCGCCAAAAATGTCGCCGTTGCTGTTGGTGTCGGCCGGCATCGGGATGACTTTCAGAACCAGCTCCTTGCCCGAGGGCAGGTTGCAGGTGGGGCGCAGCGCGGGGGTGTTGGTCATGGGCACAATCGGGTGATCTGAAGAACACCGTTGATTGTCCCCTATGCGCCGCCACGGCGAACCCTCCCCCCCGCTACCCGACGCCCCCGACCGCCCGCGCACCGACGCCCAGACCCTGGCCCGCCTGCTGCCCTACCTGTGGCAGTACCGCTGGCGCGTGGCCGCGGCGATTGCCTTCATGGTGGTGGCCAAGGTCTCCAACGTAGGCGTGCCGCTGCTGCTCAAGCAGTTGATCGACGCGATGACCATCCCGCCCGGCAGCACGACGGCGCTGCTCGTCGTTCCCGTCGGCCTGCTGCTGGCCTATGGGCTGCTGCGCTTTGGCAACACGCTGTTCAACGAGTTGCGCGAGCTGGTGTTTGCCAAGGCCACGCACGGCGCGGCGCGCGCGATTGCGCTCACCACCTTTGAACACCTGCACCGCCTCAGCCTGCGCTTTCACCTGGAGCGCCAGACCGGCGGCATGACACGCGACATCGAGCGCGGCGTGCGCGGCATCGAGTCGCTGGTGTCGTTCGCATTGTTCAACATCGCCGCGACCCTGGTCGAGGTGGTACTGGTGCTGTCCATCCTGGGCAGCCGCTTCGACATGGGCTTCGTGTTCATCACGCTGGTGGCGCTGGTGCTGTACGTCGGCTGGACGGTGAGCGTGACCGAGTGGCGCATCCAGTACCGCCGCCAGGCAAACCAGTTCGACTCGGCCGCGCACACCAAGGCGGTCGACTCGCTGCTCAACTACGAGACCGTCAAATACTTCAACAACGAGCACTTCGAGGCCCAGCGCTACGACGTCAGCCTGGAGCAGCTGCGCCGCGCGCAGCTCAAGAGCCGCAGCACGCTGGGCGTGCTCAACCTGGGCCAGCAACTCATCATCGCGGTGGCGCTGGTGGCCATGCTGTGGCGCGCCACCGAGGGCGTGGCCGCCGGGCGGCTGACGCTGGGCGACCTGGCCATGGTCAACGCCTTCATGATCCAGATCTACATACCGCTGAACTTCCTGGGCGTGATCTACCGCGAGATCAAGCAGAACCTGACCGACCTGGACCGCATGTTTGTGCTGATGGATCGCCCGCAGGAGGTGGCCGACGCGCCCGGCGCGCTGGCGCTGGCGCTGCCGGCGGCGGGCAGCGCGCCCACGGTGCGTTTGGACGACGTGCACTTTGCCTATGAGGCGAGCCGCCCCATCCTGCGCGGCGTGAGTTTCGAGATTCCGGCGGGCCGAACCGTGGCCGTCGTCGGCCCGTCCGGCGCGGGCAAGAGCACGCTGGCGCGGCTCTTGTTTCGCTTCTATGACATCCAGGGCGGGGCAATCACCATCGACGGCCAGGACATTCGCCAGGTGGTGCAGGAGAGTCTGCGCCGCGCCATCGGCATCGTGCCGCAGGACACGGTGCTGTTCAACGACACCGTGGCCTACAACATTGGCTACGGCCGCCCGGGCGCCAGCCAGCGCGAGATCGAGCAGGCGGCGCGCGCCGCGCGCATCCACGACTTCATCGCCGCCACGCCTCAGGGCTACCAGACCATGGTCGGCGAGCGTGGGCTCAAGCTCTCGGGCGGTGAGAAGCAGCGCGTGGCCATTGCCCGCACGCTCCTCAAGAACCCGCCCATCCTGGTTTTCGACGAGGCCACCAGCGCGCTGGATTCGGCCAACGAGCGCGCCATCCAGGCCGAGCTGCGCGAAGTGGCGCGCGGCAAGACCACGCTGGTCATCGCCCACCGCCTGTCCACCGTGGTCGATGCGCACGAGATCCTGGTGATGGAGCACGGCCGCATCGCCGAGCGCGGCACCCACGCCGCGCTGCTGGCCGCGGGCGGCGCGTATGCGCGCATGTGGGCGTTGCAACAAAATGTGGGCGAAGACCGCCCCTGACAGCTCAAAGAAGACCGCGTATGTGGTGCGGTGCAACCATGCGCAGGCTCGATTTATCGAGCACTTTGAGGTCTTCAGCAGATGCAGGCGCAGGTGTCCAGCGCTGGGCTGCCGTTCGCCAGCCCGGCTCTGGAGGGTGGCTCGGCAAGCACGCTGCCCCAGGCAGGTTTCTGCGCCTCGCTCAAAAAAATTCAAACGCTCCCGTGCGATGGACACCTGACGCTGGCGGCCTTGCGCGTTGGCGTTGGTGCTCAATCAACAGGCGATAGGCGCGCCGTCAGTGCGTAGCGCGTCACCTCCGGCTGGCCGCCGCTGGCGCAACCTGGGCGCATCTGGCACCGCATCAGTGCCTTCCGTCGCAAAGCGCTCGCACGTGACGACCACCCCGCGCACCATGCGCCCATCGCCATTTTTTCCCCTTTTCGGAGAATCCCCATGTTGCTTGCCCAACTGCTCGCCCAGCACCCCGAAGCCATCGTCGACATCGTGCGCCAGACACCTTCCTGGGTTGGCGCACTCCTGGCTTTTCTGCTCGTCCTTGGTCTGTCGGCCACCCGCACCCGCAAGGTTTCCCTCACCCGCCTCGTGCTGCTGCCGGTGGCCATGGGCGGCCTGGCACTTTGGGGCGTGCAAGCAGCCTTCGGCGCCACTGCGCATCTGGCAGCGCTGTTGGCGCTGTGGGCCGTCTGCGCCGCTGCCGTGTTGGCGGCCTGCAGCCGTCTGACGCCACCTGCGGGCGCGCACTGGAACACCTCCACGCGCAGCATTCACCTGCCCGGCAGCTGGGTGCCGATGGGACTGATCCTGGCCGTGTTCCTGATGAAATACGGCATCGGCGTGCAGCTGGCAATGGAGCCGTCACTGGCGCACGACACGGGTTTTGCCGGCACGGTGACGGCGCTGTATGGCCTGCTGTCCGGCTACTTCGCGGCGCGTGCACTGTGCGTGCTGCGGCTGGCCCGCGGCGCCGTCCCAACCCTGCGCTCTCGCCAGGCCTGAAAGGAGCGCCACGTGCCGCGAACACACGCTTTCGACGAGGAGCGCATCGAACGCCTGGCGCGCCGCCGCGCCGGCGCCAAAATGGGCTGGTTCATTCACGCGCTGGTCTACGTCTGCGTCAACGCCGGCCTGGCGCTGATCACCTGGCAGACCGGCTGGACGTGGCACCTGTATCCGCTCGCCGGATGGGGCCTGGGGCTGGCAATCCACGGGCTCGCCGTCTGGCTGGGCGGGGGCGGGATAGGCTTGTATGAGCACCTGCTGCAGGCCGAGCGCAATAAGCTCTCGCGCACACGCCGGAGTTGAACGCATGGTCGTCGTCCACCACCTTTCACCCACGCGCGAGGCGGCGTGAAGCGGGTAGTGCGGGTTTTCATGCTCAAATCGATCACTGGCACCTGATGGGCGAGCGCAGGCAGCCATTTGCGGCACGACACACTCCATGAAAATCGACGGGTACGACATCCTGCGCCACGGCCTGCAAGTGCTGGCCTTTTGCTGCGTGGTCGCGGTCTTCACCACGATGATCTGGTCGACTGGAGGGTACTGGCGCCAGCTGCTGTATTCGGTGTGCATCGGCGGCTTGACCTGGCTGACCATCGAGTTCGGTCGCCTGCTGGTGCCGTCCGAGCACTGCCATCGCGACCCGACGCGTGACGGCCACGGCTGGCCCAAGGGCTGGCGTGGGCTGCTGCTGACGGCCATCGGCATCGCCGTGGGCTTTCTCGGCGGTTCGTGGCTCGCGGCACGGCTGCTGGGCGAGACGACGCGGATGCCGACGCACGACTTGCGGCTGGCGCTGCTGGTCACCATCGCCGCGGGTGTCACGGCGAGCTTCTACTTTCATGCGCGCGGCCGGCAGGCGGCGCTGCAGGCGCACATCGCTGCCGCTGAGCGCGACGCCGCGCAGGCGCGGCTGATGCTGCTGCAAAGCCAATTGAAGCCGCACATGCTGTTCAACACGCTGGCCAACCTGCGCGCGCTGATCAGTGTGGATCCGGCTGCGGCGCAGCAGATGCTCGATTGTCTGGTCGACTACCTGCGCGCCACACTTGGCGGCTCGCGCGCCACGCTGCATCCGCTGGCGGATGAGTTCGCGCGCCTGGCGGACTACCTGGAGCTGATCGCGGTGCGCATGGGGCCGCGCCTGACCTACCGGCTTGACCTGCCCGACGCGCTGCGTGCCGCGCAGGTGCCGACCCTGCTGCTGCAGCCGCTGGTGGAAAACGCCATCCGCCACGGGCTGGAGCCGCAGGTGGCCGGCGGCAACGTGCAGGTGAGCGCGCAGGCCACGGCGGACGGCACGCGGCTGGCGCTGCAGGTGCGCAACAGCGGCGCGCCGCTCGCTGCCCTCCTGCCCCACGCAGATACTGCGCCGGGCCGCTCCTTCGGCCTCACGCAGGTGCGCGAGCGCCTGCGCACGCTGTACGGCGACGAGGCCAGCTTTGAATTGACCTCCGACGACGCAGGCCACACCTGCGCCAACATCACACTCCCCTTGCAATGACCGCAACCGCCCCACGCGCCCTGATCGCCGAAGACGAGCCGCTGCTGGCGCGCGCGCTGCAGCAGGAGCTGGCCCGCGTCTGGCCCGAACTGGTGATAGCCGCCACCGTGGGC
Source organism: Comamonas faecalis (assembly GCF_039538025.1). Taxonomy (NCBI): domain Bacteria; kingdom Pseudomonadati; phylum Pseudomonadota; class Betaproteobacteria; order Burkholderiales; family Comamonadaceae; genus Comamonas; species Comamonas faecalis. Next base: position 119,845 of record NZ_BAABBP010000002.1, on the reverse strand, counting down.
GACGGCCTGGCCGCCGTGCGTGAGGCGCTGGCGCTGCGCCCCGAGGTGCTGTTCTTCGACATCCGCATGCCCGGCCAGAACGGGTTGGAGGCGGCGGCAGAAATCTTCGACGACTGGCCTGCCGACCAGCCGCTGCCGCTACTGGTCTTCACCACCGCGTACGACCAGTACGCGGTGCAGGCCTTCGACGCGCAGGCAGTCGACTACCTGCTCAAACCCATCCAGCATGAGCGGTTGGAAAAAACCGTGGAAAAACTGGCTCAGACGCTTGCCGGGCAAGAGCGAGCAGCTGTGCGGGATGAAGCAGCGCTGCGCCAGCTGCGCGAGCTGCTGGCTGCGCCCGGCCTGCACGCAGGCAGCGCCCAGGCTCCACGCCTTACGGTGCTGCAGGCGGGCCTGGGCAGCGCGATCCACCTCGTGCCAGTGGCCGAGGTGTTGTACTTCGAGGCGGCGGACAAATACGTGCGCGTACTGACGGCGCAGCGCGAATACCTGATCCGTACGCCGCTCAAGGAGCTGACGGCACGGCTCGACCCTGTCGAGTTCTGGCAGGTGCACCGCGGCACGCTGGTGCGTGCAAGCGCGATTGCCACTGCCGAGCGCGACGAAGCCGGGCGCGTGTGGCTGCGCCTGCGCTGGCGCGACGAGCGGCTGGCGGTAAGCAGACTTTACGCGCCGCTGTTCAAGGCGATGTAGCTCCCGATGCCGGATGCGACAGGCGCGGCGCGCGACACGGCGAATGGAGTGGGCATGAAAAAGCCGCTGGCGCTTGAGAGCCAAGCGTCAGCGGCTGTTTTTGCAACGTTTACTTGCTGCGTTCAGCGATCGACTTTTCCGCCGCAGCGATCAGGTCGGCGCCGACCTGGCCCTTCCACTTGGCGACCACGGGGCGGGTGGCGTCGACGAAGGCCTGGCGCTCGGCAGGGGTGAGCTCGGTGACCGTCACGCCCTCGGCGGCAATCGCCTTGAGCAGGGGCTTGCCCGCTTCGACCATGCCCTTGCGCGCAATCGCGATCTCTTCCTGACCGGCCTCGATGGCAGCCTGCTTGACGGCCTCGCGGTCGGCGGGCGTCCAGCTGTTCCATACGTCCTTGTTGACCACGAAGATCAGCGGGTCGTTCATGTAGCCCCACATCGTGATGTATTTCTGCGCCACGGTGTTGAGCTTGGCGGCCTGGTAGACCGACAGCGGGTTCTCCTGGCCGTCCACCGCGCCGCTGGCCATGGCGGGCTGGGCGTCGGCCCAGCTCATCTGCGTGGGGTTGGCGCCCAGCGCGGTAAAGGTGTCGATGAACAGCGGCGAGCCGACGACGCGGATCTTCAGGCCCTTGAGGTCTGCCGGGCTCTTGATGGCGTGCTTGGAGTTGCTGATCTCGCGGTAGCCGTTCTCGCCCCAGGCCAGCGGCACCACGCCGGCTTTCTCCAGCGTCTTGAAGATCATCTGGCCGGCCGGCCCGTGGGTGACCGCGTCGACGGCGGCGTAGTCGGGCATCAGGAACGGCAGCGAGAACAGGTTGAGCTGCTTGACCTGGGGCGACCAGTTGATGGTCGAGCCGATGGCCATGTCGATCACGCCCTGGCGCAGCGCGCTGAACTCGCGCGTCTGGTCGCCCTGGATCAGCGATACGCCCGGGTAGAGCTTGATGTTGATGCGCCCGTCGGTCTTCTCGCGCACCTTGTTGGCCCAGATCTCTCCGCCCTTGCCCCAGGGGAAGGCTGTGCCCAGCACCAGCGACATGCGGTATTCGCTCTTGTAGTTGCTTTGCGCGTGCGCCGCGGGCAGGCCCAGCGTGAGCAAGGCGGCAGCGGCGGCGGTGGCCGTCAAAAAGGTGCGCAGTTTCATGGCGAAGGTCTCCTTGGGGTGAAAAATCTGATTCAGTAACCGAGTTTGGCCGGCAGCCACAGCGCGATTTGCGGAAAGGCGACGAGCGCCACCATGGCGATGCACATGGCGCCGACCAGCCACAGCACCCAGCGCGTCGTCGACTCCATGCGCACATGGGCGATTTTGGCCGCCACCATCAGGTTGACGGCCATGGGCGGGGTGAACTGGCCAATCGCCACGGTGAACACCAGCACGGCGCCAAACCACACCACGTTCCACTCATAGTGCGTCATCAGCGGCTGCACCAGCGGCACGAAAATCAGCATGATGGAGATGCCGTCGAGGAACATGCCCATGATGAGCAGCAGCACGATGAGCAGCGCCAGCACGCCGGTGCTGCCCAGGCCGGAGTTCACGATGGCGTTGGTGATCGGGTCGATCACACCCAGCGTGGACAGCGAGAACGCGAAGATGCCTGCCAGCGAGACGACGATGAGGATGACGGCCGACAGCTCGCCGGCCTCGCGCAGGATGGCGTACAGGTCGCGCAGCCCGATGGTGCGGTGCACCACCATGCCGACGAACAGGCCGTAGAAGACGGCGACGACCGCTGCCTCGGTGGGCGTGAACCAGCCCAGGCGCATGCCGCCGAGGATGACGACCGGCGCGGCCAGCCCCCACGAGGCCTCGCGCAGCGAGCGCCAGAAGCGCGGGCGCGGCAACTGCGCCTCCAGGCTGCCCATGCCGTGGCGGCGCGCCAGCCACACGGCCGGGATGATCAGCGCCAGGCCGGCGAGCACGCCCGGAAACATGCCGGCGGCAAACAGCGCCGGCACCGACGCGCCGGCCACCAGCACCGAGTAGACGATGAAGGCGACCGACGGCGGGATCAGGATGTCGGTAGCGGCCGCAGCGGCCACCACGCTGGCCGAGTACGACGCCGGGTAGCCGGCGCGCGCCATCGCGGCAATCATCACGCTGCCCACGGCGGCGGCCGTGGCTGGGCCCGAGCCCGAGATGCCGCCCATGAACATGGCCACGGCAATCGCGATCAGCGGCAGCATGCCCGGGCCGCGCCCGACGATGGCAGTGGCAAAGTCGACCAGCCGCTGCGCCACGCCCGAGCGGTCGAAGATCGAGCCCACGAGCACGAACATCGGAATTGCCAGCAGCGGGTATTTGCCCAGGCCGGCGTAGAAGTTCTGCGGCACGGCCAGCAGGCCGAACCACTGCGTCTCGGCGTTGGCCAGCGCAATCGCCACGGCGCCGGCCAGCCCCAGCGCCGCGCCGATGGGCACGCCGAGGAACATCAGCACGATGAAGGCGGTGAACAGCAGCGTGGCGATCATGGCATCGGCTCCACGTCGTGCGGATCGCTCAGGTACTGTGCGTCGCTCTGGCGCGTGCGCCGGCGCAGCAGGCCGAGCGCGCGCACCGCGATGAGCAGCGAGAACAGCGGCAGCCAGATCGAATACCACCACTGCGGCACGCCGATGCCGGGCGAGGTTTCCTCGTAGCGCCAGTCGTCCCAGACCACGCGCACGCTGAGCACCGCGATCACCGCAAACAGCAGCGCAAAGAGCAGCGCGCCCAGTTGCGCCAGGCGCCGGCGGCGCGCGGCGCTGCCGCTTTCGGCAAAAAACTCGATGCGGATGTGGTGGTCGCGCGCGATCGCCGACGCGCCGCCCACCATGGCCAGCACGATCATCAGGAAGATCGAGATCTCCTCGGTCCAGGCGAACGAGGAATTGGTGAAGTAGCGCACGATCACGTTGGCGAAGGTGATCAGCGCGAGCAGGGCCATGGTCAGCACCATCAGGGTGTCTTCCAGGCGCAGGCCGCGGGGCTGCTCGGGCGGCGGATTGTCGCGCGCCGCGTCGGCGGCGCGCTGCGTGGGCTGTGCCCCGGGTTCAGCGGTGGGTGGCATGGGTGCGCAAGGCGGGAGAAAAAATCAGGGTGTGGCCCGGGAGCGTAGCGGGATCTGGCAGCGGCAGTCGTGTCGTTTGCCAGCGAGATCGATCCACAGGAGCCGCAGCCAGCGCGCGGGCCGATCCCGGGTGGCGCAAAGCGCTTTTGATTGTGCCTTCAAAAACGGCGCGCTCCGGGCAAGGGTGTTCCCGGGGAATGTTGCGCGGCCAATCGCCCTGCCGGCCCATCGGGGCGTCGCACCGGCGGACGGCGGCGCAGGATAATGCATTCCCATGGAAACCAAATGGCTTGAAGATTTCGTCAGCCTGGCCGAGACGCGCAGCTTCAGCCGCTCGGCGCAGCTGCGCCATGTCACGCAGCCGGCGTTCTCGCGCCGCATCCAGGCGCTGGAGGCCTGGGCCGGCACCGACCTGGTCGACCGCAGCTCCTACCCCACGCGGCTGACCGCGGCCGGCCACACGCTGTACGACCAGGCCATGGAGGTGCTGCAGTCGCTGCACAACACGCGTGCGGTGCTGCGCGCGCACACCGGCGCGGGCGACGACATGCTGGAGTTTGCGGTGCCGCACACGCTGGCGTTCACCTTCTTTCCGACCTGGGTGTCCAACCTGCACCAGGGTTTTGGCCCGTTCAAGAGCCGGTTGATTGCGCTCAACGTGCATGACGCGGTGATGCGCCTGGTCGAGGGCGGCTGCGACCTGCTGGTGGCCTACCACCACGAATCGCAGCCCATTCAGCTCGACGCCTCGCGCTACGACATGGTGAGCCTGGGCGAGGAGTCGCTGGCGCCGTACTCGGTGCCGGCGGGCGAGGGGCGACCGCGCTTCGTGCTGCCCGGGCGCGCCGACGCGCTGCTGCCCTACCTGGGCTATGCGCCGGGCGCCTACCTGGGGCGGCTGACCGACCTGATCCTGCAGCAGGCCAGCGCGCCGGTGCACCTGGACCGGGTGTATGAGACCGACATGGCCGAGGGCCTGAAGGCCATGGCGCTGCAGGGCCACGGCGTGGCGTTCTTGCCGCACAGCGCTGTGCGCCAGGAACTGGAGCAGGGCCTGCTGGTCAACGCCGTGCCCGCTGGCGCGCCGCCGCTGCAGCTGGTGATGGATGTGCGCCTGTACCGCGAGAAGCCCTCGCGCAAGGAGATCGAGGACAAGGGGCTGGCGCAGTCGCTGTGGGCGTATTTGCAGACCCACGAACAGCAAGGCCCGCTTTAGCGCGCGAAATGCGTTGGGCGCGGCGCCGCAGCAGTTGCGCCTGCGCTCGGCGCATCCCCTGCACTCGACTCCACGAATGACTCCAAACGGACTATTTCTGGGGATTGTGGGGGTGGCTTGACGGGGCGCGCGCCGCCAGCAGGTGCTCGGCCAACTCGATGAAGCCGGCTCCGCGCTCGCTGGGCGTGACGTAGCGCGGCAGGTGGTCCAGTTGCGGTACGAAGCGTGCGATGTTGGCCACGCCGATGCTGTGCGGGAAGTGCTCGAACATCAGCTGGTCGTTGGTCGAGTCGCCAATGTAGGCCCAGCGGCCGCGCTCGGCGTCCACGTCGCGCTGCAAGAGCGTGCGCACGATCCAGCGCGCGCCCTCCCATTTGTTGTGCTCGCCATACCAGCCGTTGATGTGGATCGAGCTGACGCTGGCGTGCATGCCGGCTTCGCGCATGCGCTGAACGCACTGGTCGATGGCGGCCTGCGGCAGCTGGGTGAACTCGCTGTGATCGATGGCGATGTCGCATTCGCGCCCGCTCGAATCCTGCGCGCGCCGCGCGCCCGGCACCTGCGCCTCGATCTGCGCCAGCACCTGCTGCATGCGTGCGTAATTGGCAGCGCGCGTGGCCGCGTCCTGCTGGTACAGCGTGCGCAGCTGGCCGCCGGCGGCGTCGTGCACCAGCGCGGCAGCGCCGTTCTCGGCCACGATGGCGTCGATCGGCCAGTCGGCTGCAAACGGGCGGCTCCAGCCCAGCGGGCGGCCGGTGATGGCGATCAGGTGCAGGCCCGCCCGGCGCAGCCGCGCCATGGCGCTGACTACGTCGTCGGGCACGGCGCCCTCGGTGGTCAGCGTGTCGTCGATGTCGGTCAGCACGCCCAGCAGGTCGGCGGGAACGCTCCAGGTGGACAGAGGCGAGAGGGGGCGAAAAAGCGTGGGGGTCACAGGCAATCCAAAAGAAAAGCCGGGCAGTGCCGGCAGCGGGCAGTTTAGGTCTTATGGTCGCGCCAGCGCCTGGCCGGCGAGCCAGTCCAGCAGTCCGGGCCAGCGCGAGAGCACGGGCCAGACCTGCACCTGCAACCCTGGATGCTGCTGCTGCGCCTGGGCGACGAGGGCAGGCAGGTCGCGGCGCACATGGCTGCCCTCGGCCCAGAAGACGGGCAGCAGGCCGACGTGGCGGTGGCCCTGCTGGGCCAGCGCGTGCAGCGCCTGGGGCAGCGGCGGCTGCATCAGCTCCAGAAAGGCCTGGACGACGGCAAGCGGGCGGCCCTGGGCGGCGGCCTGCTGCTGCAGCGCCGCCTGCAGGTCGTCCAGCGTGCGCGCCCAGAGCGGGTCGCGCGAGCCGTGGGCGAACAGGACGATGGCGGTGGGTTGCTGCGGCGCGGGTTGTTCCATGGCCGCGAGTGTAGGGCGGCGGCCACCGCCGCCTATGAAAGAACCACCTTCGGGCTCAGTCGATCAGCACGGCGCCGGCGGTGGCGTGGCTGGCGGTGTCGACCAGAATCATCGCGCCGAGCCGGCGCGCCTGCGCGAAGGGCGCGGCCGGGATGGGCTCTTGCAGCAGCAGCTGCACCCGGCCGATGGCGCCCGCTGCCAGCGTGTCGGCCTCGCGCTGCTCAAGCGTGTGCACGTCCAGCTGGTGCGCGACAGTCTGCACCTTGGCCTTGACCCAGCGGTGGCCGTGCAGCGCCCAGTAGGCGCGGCCGACGACCAGCGGCTGGTCGTCCATCCACGCGACGGTGGCGTGCAGTTGGCGCTGGGCGGGCCAGGCACTGGTGGGCTCTGGCGTGTCCCAGTCGTCAGCCGTGGCGGATGCGGCTTCACCGACGGCCAGCAGCCAGTCGCCGCGCGAGACGTCGACCTCGCGATCCAGCACCACGCCAGCGCTCAGGCCGGCCGTGGCGTCCTGGCCGTCCTGGCTCTGGCGCGTGGCACTGAGCACGCGCGCGGCGGTGGCGCGCTGGCCGCCGGGAAAGACCTGCACGGCCGTGCCCGGTGCGATACGGCCGGCAGCCACGCGGCCCCAGAACACGCGCCGGCCCTGCGAGGTGTCGCTGGAGTCGGAGAATTTCTCGACCCACTGCACCGGAAACGCCAGCGGCAGATGGGCGTCTGCCGCGGTCGCGGGAAGGCCTTCGAGCAGCTGCAGCAGGCTGGGGCCGGTGTAGCCGCACCATGGGGCGTGCGGCGCCACCACGTTCCAGCCCTTGAGCGCCGAGATGGGCACGGTGGCCGCGACGGCCAGGCCCGCGTCCTGCGCGAACTGCGTCAGCGCGGCGCGGATGTGCGCAAACGCCAGCGCCGGGTCGTCCACCGCGTCGAGCTTGTTGACGGCGAACACCAGCGCGGGCACGCGCAGCAGCTGCACCAGCAGGCTGTGGCGGCGCGTTTGCGCCAGCAGTTGCAGGCCGGGGTTGGCCCAGTCGAGCTTGGTGGCGTCGACCAGCACGATGGCGGCGTCCGCCTGCGAGGCGGCGGTGACCATGTTGCGCGTGTACTGCTCGTGGCCGGGCGCGTCGCCGATGATGAATTTGCGCGCCTCGGTGGCGAAGTAGCGCCAGGCGACGTCGATGGTGATGCCCTGCTCGCGCTCGGCGGCCAGGCCGTCGGTGAGCTGGGCCAGGTCGACCTCGCCGGACTTGCTGGCGCCGGCGATCTGGTCTTGCAGCGCGCTGCGGCTGTCCACCAGCAGGCGCCCGATCAGCGTGCTCTTGCCGTCGTCGACGCTGCCGCAGGTGATGAAGCGCAGCGCGGGTGCGGCCGCGTCGTCGGCAGCGCCGAGGCTGGCCTGCGCGGCTGCGGCAGAGGTGGGGGGCAGGATGGTCGTCATGGTGTGTGCCGTCTCAAAAATAACCGTCGCGCTTGCGTTTTTCCATCGAGGCTTCGCTCGTCTTGTCGTCCATGCGCGTGGCGCCGCGCTCGCTCACCGCGGTGGCCAGCGTCTCCTGCACGATGGCCGCCGGCGTGTCCGCCAGGCTTGCGACCGGGCAGGTGCAGGTGATGTCGCCCAGGGTGCGAAAGCGCACGCTCAGTTGCTGCACCTGCTCGCCGTCCCGCGCCGGGGTCAGCGGCGTGACCGGCACCAGCAGGCCGCGGCGCTCGACGACCTCGCGCTGGTGTGCGTAGTACAGCGAGGGCAGGGCGATGCGCTCGCGCTCGATGTACTGCCACACGTCCAGCTCGGTCCAGTTGCTGATCGGGAAGACGCGAAAGTGCTCGCCCGGGGCGATGCGGGTGTTGAACAGCGTCCACAGCTCGGGGCGCTGCGCCTTGGGCTGCCACTGGCCGAAGCCGTCGCGGTGGCTGAAGATGCGCTCCTTGGCGCGCGCCTTCTCCTCGTCGCGGCGCGCGCCGCCGATCAGCGCGTCAAAGCGCAGCTCCTCGACGGCTTCGAGCAGCGTGACCGACTGGTGGGCGTTGCGCGGCTCGTCCTCGCGCGCCAGGCGCACCGTGCCGCGCGCCATCGAGTCCTCGACGCTGCGCACGATCAGCTCGGCGCCCAGCTCGGCGGCGCGCCGGTCGCGAAAGGCCAGCACTTCGGGGAAGTTGTGGCCGGTGTCGATCATCAGCAGCGGAAACGGCAGGCGGCCGGCGCCAAAGGCCTTTTCGGCGCAGCGCAGCATGACGAGCGAGTCCTTGCCGCCGGAGAACAGCAGTGCCGGGCGCTCGAAGCTGGCGGCGACCTCGCGCAGGATGAAGATGGTCTCTTCCTCCAGCGCGTCCAGGTGGTGGTTGCTGACGGTGGCCAGCAGATGGGGCTCGGTGCGGGCGTTCATAAAGTGTTGTCCGTGATCGATGGCGAAGGTGTGGCTGCGGCATGTGCCTGCGGCTTGGCTTGCCGCTTGACGTGCAAGCCGCATTCGCGAAGGTTGTTGGTTTGGCTGCGGCCGGTCACTGCGTGCCCTTCACGCCGCCTGCGGCGGCATGAGCCTGCGCCGAAACAATGCCCTCGGTCGCTGCGCTGCGCGCATCGCCTGCGCCTTGCGGCGCCGAACGCCGCTTGACGTGCAAGCCGCATTCGCGAAGGTCATTGTTTTCCCACCACCAGCGGCCTGAGCGGGGGTCTTCGCCCAGCGTGACCGGGCGGGTGCAGGGGGCGCAGCCGATGCTGGGGTAGAACTGGTCGTGCAGCGGGTTGGTGTCCACCTTGTGCCCGGCCACGTAGTGCCAGACGTCGCCCTGCGTCCAGTGCGCCAGCGGGTTGAACTTGGTGCGCGCCTCGCTGGTGTCGACCAGGGGCGCGGCGCCGCGTGCGGTGGACTGCTCGCGGCGCAGGCCGGTGATCCAGCCCTTCTTGCCGTCGAGCGCGCGCGCCAGCGGCTCCATCTTGCGGATGTCGCAGCACAGGTGGCGCAGTTGCACGCTTTCGTAGAACGCGTCCTGGCCGTGCGTGCGGATGTAGTCGCGCACCGCGTCGGGGCGGGGGTGGTAGACGGTGACCTGCACGCCGTCCTGCGCCTGCAGGCGTTCGAGCAGCGCCAGCGTCTCGGTGTGCAGCCGCCCGGTATCGAGCACGAAGACGGGGATCTGCAGACCCAGCTGCTGCGCGATGTGGGTGATCACCATGTCTTCCACGCCCAGGCTGTTGGCCTGCACGACGGTGCCCAGCGCCGCGGCCTGGCGCAGCGTGTCCTGGGCTTGCTGCAGTTTGCGGCCGTAGTCGCTGCTGGCCTTGGCAAACAGCGCAACAGCCGAGATCTGCACCAGGCGGTCGAGCGTGCTGGCAAAGGCGGCGTTCATGCCGCCTCCCACAGCGCGGCCTCGGCTGCCTGGCGGGCGAACAGCGGGCGCGGCTCGCTCACGTCGCCCTGGTAGAAGCTGGCGTAGCGCGCAAACTGGCGCTGCGCGGCACTGGCCTGAACGCCCTCGGCGAGCACCGCGCTGGAGAAGCCGCTGCGCTGCATGTGCACCAGCTGGTCGATCAGCACGTCACCGGTGGCGCGGATGTCGCCGGCGAAGTGGTAGCGCCGGCGCAGCAGCACGGCCTGGGTGTAGGCGCGCCCGTCGGTGAACTTGGGGAAGTGCAGCTCGACGCGCTGCACGCCGTCCAGCGCGCCGCTGGCCACCAGCTCGGCGATGTCCGCGTCGTTGGCGATCGGCAGGGTGTGTGGTGCGTCCGGCTCGGCGCTGACTTCGTCGTTGGCGATGATGTGCATGGCGATTCCTCTCAGATTTCCAGGGCTTCTTCCCGGGGATGGCGTGCGGCGTTGGCCGCTTCCTTGAATGGCTGGTGGCCGATGCGGCGCAGCGCGTCGATGAACGACTCGCCGCTCTCGCGCAGCTGGCGGTAGGTGGCGAGCAGCGCCTCGACGACGTCGGGCACCTCGGCGGCGGTGAACGCCGGGCCGACGACCTTGCCGCCGACGGCGGGGCCGGACTGCGTGCTGCCGTCGGCGCCGCCGAGCGTGACCTGGTACCACTCCTTGCCGTCCTTGTCGACGCCGAGCACGCCGATGTGGCCGCTGTGGTGGTGGCCGCAGCTGTTGATGCAGCCGCTCATGTGCAGGTCGATGGGGCCTATGTCCAGCTGCTCGTCCAGGTCCTGGTAGCGCTCGAGCACGGCTGCCGCGATGTGCAGCGTGCGCGCGTTGGCCAGCGAGCAGAAGTCGCCGCCGGGGCAGGCGATCATGTCGCTGATCAGGCCGATGTTGGGCGTGGCCAGGCCCAGCTTGTACGCCGCCTGGTACAGCGCCGGCAGGTCGGCCTCGAACACCCAGGGCAGAAGAAGGTTCTGCTCGTGCGTCAGGCGCGCCTCGCCGGCGGAGAACTGCTCGGCCAGGTCGGCCAGCGCCTCCATCGTCTGCGCGTCGGCGTCGCCCGGCGCAAAGCCGGGGCGCTTGAAGGACAGCATCACGGTCTTCATGCCCGCCAGCTTGTGGCCGCGCACGTTCTGCGCCAGCCAGCGCAGGAACAGGGAGCCTTTGGGGTCGATGTTGCTGACCACATTGGCCGGCGCCAGCGGCGGCACGACGAAGTGGCGCGCCACGCGGTCGAGCTCGGCCTGGGTGATGGTGTGCGGCGCGCCGTCCAGCTCGGTGATTGCCTGGAACTCTTTTTCGACCGCATCGATGAAGGCCTGGCCCTCGGCCTTGACCAGGATCTTGATGCGCGCCTTCCACTTGTTGTCGCGCCGGCCATAGGCGTTGTAGGTGCGCACGATGGCCTCGATGTAGTTGAGCAGCTGCGGCCAGGGCAGGAAGTCGCGCACCACGGTGCCGGTGATCGGCGTGCGCCCCATGCCGCCGCCGACCAGCACGGTGAAGCCCGTCTCGCCAGCGTCGTTCAGCCTGCCTTGCAGGCCGATGTCGTACCAGCGCAGCGCGGCGCGGTCTTCCTGCGCGCCGTTGAACGAGATCTTGAACTTGCGCGGCAGGTAGCTGAACTCGGGGTGCAGCGAGCTCCATTGGCGGGTGATCTCGGCGAATGGGCGGCAGTCGACGATGCTGTCGGCGGCAATGCCCTCCCAGGCGTCGCAGTTGATGTTGCGAATGTCGTTGCCGCTGGTCTGGATGCCGTGCATCTGCACGCTGGCCAGCAGCTCCATCACGTCGGCGGCCTTGGACAGCGGGATCCAGTTGAACTGGCAGTTGGTGCGCGTGGTGAAGTGGCCGTAGCCGTAGCGCAGCTTGGGCGCGGCAAGCGTGGCGCCCGGCTGCGACGCTTCCAGCGCGTCCTGCGTGGCCTGGGCGTGGGCCAGCAGCTCGGGATCGGGCCGGTCGTATTCACGGGCGATGCGCGCGAGCATGCGCAATTGCGTGCTGCTGATCTCGCCATAGGGCACGGCGATGCGCGCCATCGGCGCGTAACGCTGGATGTACCAGCCGTTTTGCAGGCGCAGCGGCAGCAGCTGGTCTTCACTCAGCTGGCCCTGCTCCCAGCGCTGTAGCTGGTCGCGGAATTGCTGGGCACGCAGCGTGACGAACTGCTGGTCGAATTCTGTGTATTGGTACATGGCGGAAATCCCTGGGCAAGGCCGCTTTTGTACCTGGGATGCTTTTAAGAATCCAAGATTAAATGCTCATATTGATATAACGATTGCCGAAAATGCCCTCCGGTCATCACTGGTGCGCCCAGCAAAAAACGGCCCGTGCGGGCCGTGGGTTGTGGCGCAAAGCAGACGCGGGTGCCTGCTGCCGTATGCGCTCAATGCATGTTGCCCAGCGCCAGCCCCGCATGCTCGCGCAGCGGATGGAAGTGGATCTTCGGAAAGCGCTCCTGCGCCAGGCGCACGTCATACGGGCTGGTGCACAGATAGGCCAGGGTGCCCGCCGCGTCGTGCGCCAGGCGCAGCGGGTAGGCGTTCTCGAATTCGCGCAGCTCGGCCGGCGTGTCGGCGGTGATCCAGCGCGCGCCGGTGTACTGGCAGCCTTCCAGGCGGATGTCGCAGTCGTATTCGGTCTTCAGGCGGTGCTGCACCACCTCGAACTGCAGCTGGCCCACGGCGCCAAGCAGCATGTTGCCGCCGGCGTCGGGCTTGAAGACCTGGATCGCGCCTTCCTCGCCCAGCTCCATCAGGCCTTGCTGCAGCTGCTTGGAGCGCAGCGGGTTCTTCAGCACCACGGTCATGAACATCTCGGGCGCGAAGAAGGGCAGGCCGGTGAATTGCAGGCTGGGGCCGTCGGTGATCGAGTCGCCCAGCTGCACGCCGCCGTGGATGGTGAAGCCGATGATGTCGCCGGCGTAGGCCTCGTCGACCGCCTCGCGCCGCTGGCTCATGAAGGTGACGACGGAAGTCGGGCGCAACTCCTTGCCGGTGCGCTGCACGCGCATCTTCATGCCCGGGGTGTATTTGCCGCTGGCCACGCGCACGAAGGCGATGCGGTCGCGGTGGTTGGCGTCCATGTTGGCCTGCACCTTGAAGACCACGCCGGCAAAGCCTTTGTCCTCGGGGTGGATCGTGACCTGCTGGCGCTCGCGGTTGACCTCCTGGAAGGCAATGCGCGGGCCGGGCGGCGGCGACATGTCGACCACGGCGTTGAGCACTTCCTGCACGCCAAAGTTGTTCACGCCCGAGCCGAAGAACACCGGCGTGAGCTTGGCGGCCAGGAATTGCTCATGGCTCCATTCGCTTGATGCGCCGACGGCCAGCTCCATGCTCTCCAGCGCCTCGTCGAACGTGCGGCCAAAGCGCGCGCGCAGCGTGTCGGTTTCGCTCAAGGGGATGACCTCGAAGTCCTGCGGACGCTTTTCGCTGCCGGCCTCGAACACCGTCATGCTCTGCGTGCGCAGGTCGATGATGCCGCCGAACTGCTTGCCCTGGCCCACGGGCCAGGTCATGGGGCAGCAGGGCATGCCGAGCTCGCGCTCCACCTCGTCCAGGATGTCCAGCGGGTCGCGCACCTCGCGATCCATCTTGTTGACGAAGCTGATGATGGGCGTATCGCGCTGGCGGCAGACCTCGATCAGGCGGCGGGTCATTTCCTCCACGCCGTTGGCGGCGTCGATCACCATCAGCGCCGAGTCGACCGCGGTGAGCACGCGGTAGGTGTCCTCGGAAAAATCCTTGTGGCCGGGCGTGTCCAGCAGGTTGATGACGTGGTCGCGGTAGCTCATCTGCATCACGCTGGACGCGACCGAGATGCCGCGCTGCTTCTCGATCTCCATCCAGTCGGAGGTGGCGTGGCGGCTGGCCTTGCGGCCCTTGACGGCGCCGGCGATCTGGATGGCGCCCGAGAACAGCAGCAGCTTTTCCGTCAGCGTGGTCTTGCCGGCGTCGGGGTGGGAGATGATGGCAAAGGTGCGGCGGCGCCGGGTCTCGGAAGCGTAGGACACGATCGGTTCAGTGGGGCTGTGCCGGGGTGCGATGGCGACACGCGGCAAAAATGAAAAGCGGGGCGGCGGCCCCGGCGGTGGGGCATGATTTTACGGTGCCGGGCCCGGCGTGGGGCGCGCCGGTATAATCCACGGCTTTTCCGAGGAGCGTTGCAGCGTCCCCAGTTTCGGCGGGGCGTGAGGCTCGGAACCCATTCTTGCAACGACGCTCACCCACGCCAGTCCTGTGCGGTGAGCGGTATCTTCCATTTCCCCAGGCGCGTGGTTTTTCCATTCTTCGCAGAAGGACGCCACCATGAGCGCAGCATTCAAAGCCCACGACTCGGCCATTGCCGACATCACCCTGGCCGACTGGGGCCGCAAGGAAATTCGCATCGCCGAAACCGAAATGCCCGGCCTGATGGCAGTGCGCGAGGAATTTGCCGCAGCGCAGCCCCTCAAGGGCGCGCGCATCACCGGCAGCCTGCACATGACGATCCAGACCGCCGTGCTGATCGAGACGCTCAAAGCGCTGGGCGCCGACGTGCGCTGGGCCTCGTGCAACATCTTCTCCACGCAGGATCACGCCGCCGCCGCGATTGCCGCCACCGGCGTGCCGGTGTTCGCCATCAAGGGCGAATCGCTGAAAGACTACTGGGACTACACGCACGCCATCTTTGAATTCGGCCCCAAGGGCGCTGAGGGCGAAGGCCCGAACATGATCCTGGACGATGGCGGCGACGCCACCATGCTGATGCACCTGGGCCAGCGCGCCGAGAAGGATCTGTCGGTGCTGGCCAACCCGGGCAGCGAGGAAGAAAAAATCGTCTTCGCCGCGATCCGCGCCAAGCTTGCCCAGGACCCCACTTGGTACAGCCGCAAGAGCGCGCAGATCATGGGCGTGACCGAGGAGACGACGACGGGCGTGCACCGTCTGAACGAGATGTCGGCCAAGGGCCAGCTCCTGTTCCGCGCGATCAACGTCAACGACTCGGTCACCAAGAGCAAGTTTGACAACCTCTACGGCTGCCGCGAATCGCTGGTGGACGGCATCAAGCGCGCCACCGACGTGATGATTGCCGGCAAGGTGGCCTGCGTGGCGGGCTATGGCGACGTGGGCAAGGGCTCGGCCCAGGCGCTGCGGGCACTTTCCGCCCAGGTCTGGGTGACCGAGGTCGATCCCATCAACGCGCTGCAGGCGGCGATGGAGGGCTACCGCGTGGTGACCATGGAATACGCGGCCGACAAGTGCGACATCTTCGTGACCACCACGGGCAACCGCGACGTCATCACCTTCGAGCACATGCAGGCCATGAAGAACGAGGCCATCGTCTGCAACATCGGCCACTTCGACAACGAGATCCAGGTTGCGCAGCTGGAAGAACACTGCCAGTGGGAGGAGATCAAGCCCCAGGTCGATCACGTCATCTTCCCGTCTGGCCGCCGCATCATCCTGCTGGCCAAGGGCCGCCTGGTGAACCTGGGCTGCGCCACCGGCCACCCGAGCTTCGTGATGAGCAACTCGTTTGCCAACCAGACGCTGGCGCAGATCGAGCTGTACACGCGCCCGGATGCGTACCAGGCCGGCAAGGTCTACGTGCTGCCAAAGATCCTCGACGAGAAGGTGGCGCGTCTGCACCTCAAGAAGGTCGGCGCGCAACTGACCGAGCTGACCGACGCGCAGGCCGCCTATATCGGTGTGAGCAAGGCTGGGCCGTACAAGAGCGAGACCTACCGCTATTGAGGTACTGCTCCCTCCCCCGCTGGGGGAGGGTTGGGGTGGGGGCTGGCGGCGTTGACCGGGCTGGCCCATCCCGGCCTTCCCTCAAAAGGGGAAGGGGTGAATGCAAAACCATGGCTGCTTGTGCTTGCTGGACAAGCGCTGCGGCCCATTTGATTCATAAAGGACAGCGCCATGCGCGCCGATGTTTTCCTGGTCGAAGGCGGCCACGCCGCGACCCGCTCGCAGGCCCAGCGCCTGATTGCCGCCGGCGTGCAGTGGCGCCTGGCCGAGGGCCTGCCCTGGAACAAGGTTGCCAAGAACGGCGACGACATTCCCCGGGGCGCCCAGCTGCAGTTGCTCGATGATTCCGAAACCCGCTACCTCTCGCGCGGCGGGCTCAAGCTTGAAGGTGCGCTGGCCGCCTGCGGCCTGCAAGTGACAGGCCTGCACTGCCTGGATCTGGGCCAGAGCACCGGCGGCTTCACCGACTGCCTGCTGCAGGCGGGCGCCGCCCAGGTCGTGGGCGTC
Source organism: Comamonas faecalis (assembly GCF_039538025.1). Classification (NCBI taxonomy): domain Bacteria; kingdom Pseudomonadati; phylum Pseudomonadota; class Betaproteobacteria; order Burkholderiales; family Comamonadaceae; genus Comamonas; species Comamonas faecalis. The sequence goes on along the minus strand of NZ_BAABBP010000002.1, from coordinate 103,886 downwards.
GATGTCGGCCAGGGCCAGCTGCACGACAGGCTGCGCCAGGACGTGCGCGTGGTTGCTGTCGAAGGGCTGAACGCGCGCCACCTGACGCTGGACGCGCTGCTCGACGCCTGCGAGGAAGCGCTGGGCGAGCGCGTCGAGCTCGACCCCGACGACAACGACACCCTGCCCGAGGCGCCCTATGCATGGATGCGCAACGGCGGCATGGTCGACGACGACTACGACGACAGCCGCGACGCCAAGGAGCACGAGATCGAGGCCTTCAAGGCCGAACGATCCGCCAAGGCCCAGGCGCGCGCCGAGGGCCAATTGCCCACGCAGCGTCGGCGCCGTGCGGATCGCCGCGAAGTGCAACTGCCTATGGCCTTCGACCTGGTCACCGGCGACCTGTCCTTCATCTCGCTGACCCTGGTGCTGCCGGCGCTGGTGCCGCTGCTGGCGCCGGGCGGTGACCTGCTGATGCTGGTCAAGCCTCAGTTCGAGTTGCAGCCGGGCCAGGTCGGCAAGGGCGGCATCGTGCGCGACGCAAGCCTCTACCCGCAGGTCGAGCAGCGCATCCGCAGCGCTTGCGCGCAGTCCGGCCTGCAGGTCGTCGGCTGGCACGACAGCGCCATTGTTGGCGGCGACGGCAACCGCGAATTCTTCATACACGCCAGGAGGGCCGCATGAGCCTGCCGATCAGTTTCGAGTTCTTTCCCCCCAAGACCCCCGAAGGCGCCGACAAGCTGGGCGTCGTGCGCCAGCAGTTGTATGCGCTTTCGCCGCAGTTCTGCTCGGTCACCTATGGCGCCGGCGGCTCCACGCAGGAGGGCACGTTCGCCACGGTGCGCGCCATCCTGGCCGAGGGGCAGGATGGCGCGTCGCACTTCTCGTGCATCGGCGCCACGCAGGACGGCGTGCGTGCGCAGCTGGCCGAGCTCAAGGCCATGGGCGTCAAGCGCCTGGTGGCGCTGCGCGGCGACCTGCCCAGCGGCTATGGGATGGGTGGCCACTTCCAGTACGCCAGCGATCTGGTGGCCTTCATCCGCGCCGAGACCGGCGACGACTTCCACATCGAAGTGGCCGCCTACCCCGAGGTGCACCCCCAGGCGCGCTCGGCCGACAGCGACCTGCAGGCCTTTGCCACCAAGGTGCGCGCGGGCGCCAGCTCTGCCATCACCCAGTATTTCTTCAACGCCGATGCGTACTTCCGCTTCGTCGACGACGCGCGCCGCCTGGGGCTGGACGTACCGGTCGTGCCCGGCATCATGCCCATCCTGGGCGCCACGCAGCTGCTGCGCTTCTCAGACGCCTGCGGCGCCGAGGTGCCGCGCTGGATCCGCCTGCGCCTGCAGGGCTTTGGCGATGACGTGGCCAGCATCCGCGCCTTCGGCCTGGACGTGGTTACCCAGCTGTGCGAGCGCCTGCGCGCGGGCGGTGCGCCGGCGCTGCACTTCTACACGATGAACCAGAGCGGCGCGACGCAGGCGCTGTGCCAGCGCCTGGGACTGGGCGCGTAGCAGCGATCGGGCCCGGCGCTGCGCAGCGGCGATGCACAATGGCCGGCTCATCCTGATGGAGAGCCTTTTCATGACCGCCGCCGACGCCACACTGCCCATTCAGCCGCTGACCGACCGCCTCAAGGGCTACCCGCTGGGCGCATCGCCTTGCGCGCCGGCGGACATCGGCGCGCGCGGCTGGAACGTGCTGGCCGGCGACCTGCCGCTGCCGCTGGCCGTCCTCAGGCGCAGCGCGCTGGAGCACAACCTGGCCTGGATGCAGGACTGGGCCAGCCGGCGCGGCCTGTGGCTGGCGCCGCACGGCAAGACGACGATGTCGCCCCAGCTGTTTGCGCTGCAGCTGCAGGCCGGCGCGTGGGGCCTCACCTTTGCCACGGTCGCGCAAGTCGCCATTGGCGTGCAGGCGGGCGCGCGCCGCATCGTGATCGCCAACCAGGTGCTGCAGGCGGCCGACCTGGACGGCCTGGCGCGGCTGCGCGCGGCGCACGCCGACCTGCGCGTGTGGTTTCTGGTCGATTCGCTGGCGCAGCTGGCGCTGATCGAACAATGGGCCGCGCAGCGCGGCGCGCGCGGCCTGGCTGCACCGGTGTGGGACGTGCTGCTGGAGGTGGGCGTTGCCGGCCGGCGCACCGGCTGCCGCAGCCAGGACGAAGCACTGGCGCTGGCGCGCGCGCTGCATGCGAGTGGTGCGGTGTGGCTGGCCGGCATCGAGTGCTACGAGGGCGTTGCCGCGCACGGCGACAGCGCGCACGACAGCGCGGCGGTCACCGACCTGGTGCGGCGCTGCCTGGCGCTGGCGCACGCCTGCGACGCCGAAAACCTGTGGGATGGCGACGCGACCGACCCGGTGCTGCTGTCGGCTGGCGGCTCGGCCGTGTTCGACCTGGTGCTTCCGCTGCTGCAGGCGCGCGGCCTGTCGCGCACGGTGCAGGGCGTGCTGCGCTCGGGCTGCTATGTCACGCACGACCACGGCAACTACCACCGCTACCTGGGTCTGCTGCAGCAGCGCCAGGGCCTGGCCAGCAGCCTGCAGCCGGCGCTGACCGTGTGGGCCATGGTGCAGTCGGTGCCCGAGCCCGGCCTTGCGCTGCTGGCCTGCGGCAAGCGCGACCTGTCCTACGACCTGGATCTGCCGGTGCCAGTGCGCCGCGCGGCGCCGGGCAGCCTGCAGCCGCAGCCAGCGCCAGCGCACTGGCGCATCACCGCGCTCAATGACCAGCACGCCTATCTGCACTTTGACGCCGCCGCGCCGCAAGTGGGCGAGCGCGTGGAGCTGGGTATCTCCCATCCCTGCACCACTTTCGACAAATGGCGCTGGATGCCCATCGTCGAGGACGACGGGCTTGTGAGCGCCGCGGTGCAGACCTGGTTTTGACCCTGATGCGCAGTGCGCTTCAGTGGGGAGCCAGCAGCTCCCCGCGCAGCGTATAGGTGCGCGCTTCGGTGATCCTTACGTCGGTCATCTGGCCGATCAGCGCCGCGTCGCCAGGGAAGTTGACCACGCGGTTGCACTCGGTGCGGCCCATCAGCTCGCCCGCGTCGCGCTTGGAGTGGCCCTCGACCAGGATGCGCTGCACCGTGCCCACGCGCTCCTGGCTGATCTCCAGGATGTTGCGGTTGATGACGGCCTGCACCTCCTGCAGGCGGCGCAGCTTCACCTCCTGCGGCGTTTTGTCGCTGAGGTTGGCCGCGGGGGTGCCCGGGCGCGGGCTGAAGATGAAGCTGAACGAGTTGTCGAAGCGCACGTCCTCGATCAGCCGCATCAGCTTGGCGAAGTCTTCGTCGGTCTCGCTCGGAAAGCCGACGATGAAGTCGCTGCTCATCGCCAGATCCGGGCGGATGGCGCGCAGTTGGCGAATCGTGCTCTTGTATTGCAGCGTGGTGTAGCCGCGCTTCATCAGCGACAGGATGCGGTCGCTGCCGTGCTGCACCGGCAGGTGCAGGTGGTTGGCCAGCTTGGGGATGCGCGCATACGCCTCGATCAGGCGCTGTGTGAACTCGTTGGGGTGGCTGGTGGTGTAGCGCAGGCGCTCGATTCCGGGGATTTCGGCGACGTACTCCAGCAGCAGCGCAAAGTCGGCAATCTCGCTCGTGCCGCCCATCGGGCCGCGGTAGGCGTTGACGTTCTGGCCCAGCAGGGTCACTTCCTTGACGCCCTGGTCGGCCAGGCCCGCCACCTCGGTGAGCACGTCCTCGAACGGGCGGCTCACCTCCTCGCCGCGCGTGTAGGGAACGACGCAATAGCTGCAGTACTTGGAGCAGCCTTCCATGATCGAGACGAAGGCCGTCGCACCCTCCACGCGCGCCGGCGGCAGGTGGTCGAACTTCTCGATCTCGGGAAACGAGATGTCCACCTGCGGGCGGTGGTTGATCGTGCGCTTTTTCAGCAGGTCGGGCAGGCGGTGCAGCGTCTGCGGGCCAAACACCACGTCGACGAAGGGCGCGCGCTTGATGATCTCCTCGCCCTCCTGGCTGGCCACGCACCCGCCCACGCCAATCATCACGCCGCGCTCCTTGAGGTGCTTGACCCGGCCCAGGTCGGAGAACACCTTCTCCTGCGCCTTCTCGCGCACCGAGCAGGTGTTGAACAGCACCAGGTCGGCGGCCTCGGGGTCGTCGGTGGGCTCATAGCCCTCGGCCATGTGCAGCACGTCGGCCATCTTCTGCGAGTCGTACTCGTTCATCTGGCAGCCAAAGGTTTTGATGAAGACTTTCTTGGTCATGTGGGGGCTTTCGACAAAAGGGGGAGTGGCCGCCAGCGCGGTCGCAAAGCGCCGGCGCGCCGCATGGCGGCGCACCTGTGTTCGCGGGTGGCGGGCCGGCCGCGCGTTCAGCGCTGCTGCTGCTCGGAGGAGAAGCGGAAGTTGCGCTCGACCATGCCCGGCGCGCTGCGCGGCTGGCGCGCCTCGGCGCGCGTCAGGATCCAGACGGTCTGCAGCATGCCGGTGGACGGCTCGATCAGGTAGTGCACCAAAAGCTTCTGGTCGCGCAGCGTGGTGGGTGTGACCAGGTGGTTGCGGGCGTCGAACACGCGCAGGCCGGGCGCGACGCGCACGTCGTTGCCGTTGAGCTGCGCGCTGCGCAGGCCCGAGAAGCTGACATGGCCGCGCAGCGCCGCAGGCGGGAAGGTGCGCGCCTGCACGCCGTTCTCTGGCGGGGCGACCTGCGCCTGGGCGCCGGCCAGCGGCAGCAACAGGCCAAGCGCCAGCATGCCGGCACGCAATATTGCGGCAGGGCGGGGTGAGGATGGCAAACAGCGGTGCATGGTTTTTATCCAGAGGCTGAAGCAAAGCACGAAGGGGCGTATTGTGCCCAAAGCACACGTAGTGCGGCCAAAACCGGCGCGCTTGCATGCCATTGCCGGCGTGCCGGTTTGGCGCAACCTGGTTTGAAAGGAGAGTTCGCAATGAGCACGACTGCCGCCCCCGAGCGCCTGCACAGCCGAGAAGCCGTCATCGGCGAGGACACGCGCATCACCCGCGCCCTGCCGCATCGCGTGCGGCGCACCGTCGGCGCCTGGTGCTTCATGGATCACCTCGGCCCGGTGCAATTCGCCCCCGGCAAGGGCATGCATGTGGGTGCCCATCCGCACATCGGCCTGCAGACCTTTACCTGGATGATCGAGGGCGAGGTGGTGCACCGCGACAGCCTGGGCAATGAACAGGTGATACGCCCCGGCCAGGTCAACCTGATGACCGCCGGACGCGGCATTGCGCACACCGAAGACTCGGCGCTGGACGGCGCGCGCATGCACGCCGCCCAGCTGTGGATCGCCCTGCCGCACGAGCAGGCCCAGTGCGAGCCGGCCTTCGACCACTACGGCGTGCTGCCCGTCGTGGAAAGCGGGGGCTTCACCATCACGCTGCTCGCCGGTAGCGCCCTGGATCAGAACGCACCCACCCGCATCCATACACCACTGGTGGGCATGGATCTGGCGGCCGACGCCGCCGCGCAGACCGCACTGCCACTGCAGGCCGATTTTGAATACGCCGCCATGGTGCTGCGCGGCGCGGCCCAGGTGGAAGACGAGCCGCTGGCCCCGGGCGAGTGGCTGTACTTTGCGCCTGGGCGCACCGTGCTTGCGCTGCAGTGCGACGCCCCCATGCAGTTGCTCTTGATCGGCGGCGCGCCGATGGATGAGCCGCCGATCATCTGGTGGAACCTCGTGGCGCGCAGCCAGGCCGAGATCGAGGCCGCGCTGGCCGATTGGAACGCCGGCCGCTTTGCCCCGGTGCGCCCGGGCAGCGCCGCGCAGCCGCTGGCAGCGCCCAGCCTGGATGGGGTGCAGCTGCGGGCGCGGTAGCCGCGGCGTGCAAACAAAAACGCCCAGCCGGCGAGGCTGGGCGTTGTGTCTGGTGGTGGTACCGGGACTTGAACCTGGGACATCAGCATTATGAATGCTGCGCTCTAACCAACTGAGCTATACCACCGAAGCCGCGCATTGTAGCTGAAAAATGGCGGCTCGCACAAATCACTGGTGGGTGAATTGGGGCGCGCGCTTGTTGACGAAGGCGTCCATGCCTTCCTTCTGATCCTGGGTGGCGAACAGGGCGTGGAACAGGCGGCGCTCGAACATCACGCCGTCGGTCAAAGAGCCCTCGAACGCGCGGTTGACCGACTCCTTGGCGGCCATGGTGGCGATCTGCGAGAAGCCGCTGATGGTGATGGCGGCGGCCAGGGCTTCTTCCATCAGCTTGTCCAGCGCGACGACGCGGCTGACCAGGCCGGCGCGCTCGGCTTCCGATGCGTCCATCATGCGGGCGGTGAGCGCCATGTCCATGGCCTTGGACTTGCCCACGGCGCGCGGCAGGCGCTGTGTGCCGCCGGCGCCGGGGATGACGCCCAGCTTGATCTCGGGCTGGCCGAACCTGGCGTTGTCGGCAGCGATGATGAAGTCGCACATCATCGCCAGCTCGCAGCCGCCGCCCAGCGCGTAGCCGCTCACGGCGGCAATCACGGGCTTGCGGATCATGCGGATGGTCTCCCAGTTGCGCGTGATGTAGTCGCCCTTGTAGGCGTCGGCAAAGCTGTACTTGGCCATGGCGCCGATGTCGGCGCCGGCGGCAAAGGCTTTCTCGCTGCCGGTGACGATCATGCAGCCGATTTTCTCGTCGGCGTCAAACGCCTTGAGCGCCGCGCCCAGCTCGTCCATCAGCTGGTCGTTGAGGGCGTTGAGCTGCTTGGGGCGGTTGAGCGTGATGATGCCGACCTTGTCGGCTTCGGTGCGCACGGTGATGCATTCGTAGGCCATGAATGGGTTCTCCTTGGATGGCGGGTGTGTAACCGGTCAACTATAGCGAAGCGCCGGCCAGCCAAGCCTGCGCGCGGGCGCCATCGGCCACTTCCAGCACGATGGTGTCCGCGCCTGCCGTGGCCGGGGGCAGGGCCAGCGCCAGGTGCAGCAGGCGGGCGTCGCGCGCCACCAGCGCGGTGACTTCGCGCGCACTGCCGGCGACCAGGGCCAGGTCGGCGAGCGTGCGCAATCGCCAGCCCTGGCTGTCAAGTTCCACGCCCAGCCATTCGTCGCCAGCCATCAGTCCGGCCTGCTCGGCAGCGCCGCCGGCCAGCACATGGGTGACGTGGATGCCGCCGTGCTCGCGCACGCGCAGGCCCAGGCGCTGGGCGGGCTGGGGCGTGTCGGCCTTTAGTGCAACGCCTTGCGCGGCCAGCACGGTCGCCAGCGGCAGCTCGCCGGTGCCGTGCACCCAGTCGGCAATCTCCTGCTGCCAGCCGCGCCCGGTCAGCGCCTGCAGCACGGCCAGCAGGTCGGCCTCGGTCATCGGGCCGCCGCTGCAGCGCTGCCATAGCGCGCGCATCACGTCGTCCAGCGTCGCCGCGCCTTCGCTGCGCAGGCTCAGATCCAGGCACAGCGCAACCAGCGCGCCCTTGGTGTAGTAGCTGACCGTGGTGTTGGGCGTGCTGGCGTCGGGGCGGTAGTAGCGTATCCAGGCATCAAAGCTGGCCTGCGCCACGCTTTGCACGCGCCGCCCGGGTGTTTGCAGCACCTGGTTGGCAGTCTTGGCCAGCAGCTTCAGGTAAGCGGCGTCGCCAATCAGGCGCGCGCGGCGCAGCAGCAGGTCGTCGTAGTAGCTGGTGAAGCCCTCGAAGAACCACAGCAGCTCGGTGTAGTTCTCGCGCTGCCAGTCGTAGCGCGCAAATTCCTGCGGGCGCAGGCGCTTGACGTTCCAGGTGTGGAAGTATTCATGGCTGATCAGGCCCAGCAGCTGGATGTAGCCGTCGCCGGTGCCGGCCTCGCCCAGGCGCGGCAGGTCGCGCCGGTTGGCAATCAGCGCGGTGCTGTAGCGGTGCTCCAGCCCGCCGTAGCCGTCGTCAGTCGCGTTGAGCAGAAACAGGTAGTGGCCGAACGGCGGGGCCTCGCCGTCCGGGTGCCACAGGTCGATGGCGGCCTCGCAGATCGCGCGGGTGTCGGCCACCAGGCGCTGCAGATCCAGCGTGGGCGCGGCGCCGCTGATGACCAGGCGGTGGGGCACGCCGCGGGCCTCGAAGTCGGCGCTGATGAAGGGCGCCATCTCCACCGGGCTGTCGGCCAGCTGGTCGTAGTCGTCGGCGCGGTAGCGGCCAAAGCCGCGCGTGTCCACCGCCAGCGGCTGCAGCGCCGTGGCGCACTGCCAGGCGGCGGCTGCGGCGGCCTGGGGCGGCGCAATGTCTACGGTGCAGGGCTGGCCATCCGTGCCCTCGGCCTGCAGGCAGACGCTGGTGGCGTTGAAGAAGCCGCGCTGCGCGTCCAGCCACGCGGTGCGCACCGAGGCGTCCTGCGCGCAGACCCTGTAGTGCAGCACCAGCGGGCTGCCCGCGCTGCAGTCCGCCTGCCAGTGGTTTTTGTCGAGCTGGCGCATGGGCACGGTGGCGCCGTCCTGCGTGGCGCCCAGCTGCAGCAGGTGGCGCGAGAACTCGCGCACCAGGTAGCTGCCGGCAATCCACACCGGCAGCGTGACGCGCTGGCTCGCGGTGGGCCGGGCGATGGTGAAGCTGACCTGGTAGTAGTGGGCGTGCAGGTCGGCCGCCTCGATGCGGTAGTGCAGGTCGGCCGTGGTGGCGGGGGAGTGTGTGGTCATGGCAGCTCTTGCAAAAAAGCCAGGCCTGCGGTCGCGGGCCTGGCGTGGCGGGTGGTGCGCGGCCGTGCGGGCCGCGAGCGATTCAGGGCCTGGCCGCGGCGGCCGCCTTGGCCAGGCGCTGCTCGATGTCGCTGGTGCCCAGCGCGCCGGGCACGCGGGTGTTGTCGGCAAAGATCAGCGTGGGCGTGCCGGTGATCTTGTGCTTGCGCCCCAGCGCCAGGTTGCGCTTGAGCGCGGCAATGTCGCAGCTGGCCGCGGCGGGCACCTTGTCGCGCAGCATCAGGTCGCTCCAGGCGGCGGCGGGATCCTTGGCGCACCAGATGTTGCGCGACTTCTCGGCCGAGTCGGGGCTGAGGATGGGGTAGAGGAACAGGTGGACCGTGACGTTGTCCACCTTCTGCATGTCTTTCTCGAAGCGCTTGCAGTAGCCGCAGTTCGGGTCTTCGAAGACGACGAGCTTGCGCTCGCCCTTGCCGCGCACGATGGTGATTGCGTCGTCCAGCGACAGCGTCTTGACGTCGAGTGCGGTCAGCGCGTTGATGCGATCCTCGGTCAGGTTGCGCCGCGCCTCGGTGTCGATCAGCTCGCCCTGGATCAGGAAGTGGCCGGTCGCGTCGGTGTAGAACAGGTCGGTGCCCACGCGCACCTCGTACAGGCCCTGCATCGGCGTGCTGCGCACCTCGTCGATCTGGGTGAGCTGCGGAATGCGCTCGGCCAGCGTCTTGCGGATCGCGCCCTCTTGCGCATGGGCGCTCAGCCCCAGGGTCAATGCTGCTGCGGCCAGCAGCACGGAGATGATTTTCATGACGTTCCTGTGAAACAAACCGATGGAAAAACGACCGTGGTCACGCCTGGCCCATGGCCTGGCGGGCCACCCAGGCCTTGAGCAGCGGGCTGCGCTCGAAGCAGTCCATGCCCCAGTTGCGCAGGTTTTGCAGCGGCTGCTCGCGCCGGGTGAACAGCTGCTGCAGCCCGTCCATGGCCAGCTGCGCGGGCAGCACCGCCGCCTTGCGTGCGCGCTCGTAGCGGCGCAGCAGGCGCAGGTCGCCCACGCCGCGCCAGGACGCACGGCCGCGCAGCACCTGCGCCAGCGCCTGCACGTCGGCCAGGCCCAGGTTCAGCCCCTGGCCGGCCAGCGGGTGCACGTTGTGCGCTGCGTCGCCCGCCAGCACCCAGGCGTTTTGCGGCTGGCCGGGCAGGGCGCCGCACCACTGGCGCGCAAAAGCCTGCTGCAGCGGCCAGCGCGCGCGCGGGCCGCTCAGGCGCAGAGCGCAGAGTGCGCCGCTGCTGATCTCGCTCAGTCGGTCGGTGAACATGGTCTCGTCGCAGTCCAGCCAATGCTGGGCATCCTCCTGGCCTACAGACCAGACAACGGCGACCGAGTTCCCCCGGGCGCCGTCCAGCGGCAGAAAGGCGAGGATGGAGCCGTCCTGGTCGAACCACTGGCGCGCGACCTGGCCGTGCGGCTTTTCGCACTGCACGCGCGTGGCGATGGCGTGCTGGGCGTAGGGCGTGACGTCGAAGGTCACGCCGAATTCCGACCGTGTGCGGCTGGCGCGCCCTTCGCAGACGATGGTGAGCGGTGCGTCGACCGGCGCGTCCACGCGCTCGACCAGCGGCTGGAATTTGAGCGCGTCGCCCAGCCGCGCCAGCAGCGCCGGCACGTCGACGATCCAGGTCAGCGCGTCGCAGCGCTGCGCAGCAGCGTCGAACTGCACCTGGTGGCCGGCGCCGGCAAATACCTCCATGCGCTGTACTGCGGTGGCGTGCTCGGCGTCGGGCCAGCCGCGCACCGACAGCAGCAGCTCGCGCGAGGCGGCGTTGAGCGCGTAGGCGCGCACGTCGGGCGCGGCAGGCGCCGCCTGCGGATCGACCAGTGCGGTGCGCAGGCCGCCTTGGGCCAGCAACAGGGCCAGCGTGCGGCCCACCACGCCCGCGCCGCGGATACATATGTCAAAGGATTGCGCCATGGCGGCGATTGTAGGAGGCGGGTATGAGCCCTTGGCCGTCGGGGGCAGCGCACATGCCGTTGGCGCACAATCGGCCGCTTTGAGCCTGGACTGCACCATGCCCACCGACTTCACGCCCGACATCACCGGCCGCATCGCCCGCCTGTTCATCCACCCCATCAAGTCCTGCGCCGGCACCGAACTGCGCGAGGCAGAGTTGACGCCGACCGGCCTGGCGTGGGATCGCAGCTGGATGGTGGTCGACGACCAGGGCATGTTCATGACCCAGCGCGAATGGCCGCGCATGGCGCTGATCCACCCGGTAGTGGGCACTGACACACTCACGCTGCGCGCCAGCGGCATGGCCGATCTGGAGCTGCCGCTGGCTGCTGCAGGCCGGCCGTGCGAGGTGCAGGTCTGGCGCGACCGCGTGCAGGCGCTTGACGCCAGCCCAGAGGCGGCGCGCTGGCTCAGCGAATTTCTGCAAACGCCCTGCCGCCTGGTGCGCTTTGACGACACCGGCCAGCGCCTGGCCGACGCTGACTGGACGCAGGGCGCGGCCGCGTCGGTGCGCTTTCCCGACGGGTTTCCGCTGCTCGTCGTCAGCCAGGCGGCGTTGGACGAACTGAACGAGCGCCTGCGCGCGGCGGGCCACGCTGGCGTCGGCATGGAGCGCTTTCGCCCCAACATCGTGATCGACGGCTTTGCCGCGCACGACGAAGACCATGCCGAGCTGCTGCACGTCAGCGGCGGTGCCGTTGCGCTGCGCCCGGTCAAGCCCTGCGCGCGTTGCCCGATTCCCGACGTCGACCCGGCCACCGCCCAGCGCGGTACGGCCGTGACCGAGCAGTTGCGCGCCTACCGCCAGGACGCGCGCGTCGGCGGCGGGCTGACCTTCGGCATGAACGCCATCATTGCCGCCGGCGCGGGGCAGACGCTGCGCGTGGGCCAGCAGGTGGCGGCGCAGTTCAGTTTTTAGCCCGCCTCTTACAATCCCCGGTTTCCCCAAGACCAGAGAACCCTGCCATGAGCCTCAAATGCGGCATCGTGGGCCTGCCCAACGTCGGCAAGTCCACCCTGTTCAACGCCTTGACCAAGGCCGGCATTGCCGCCGAGAACTACCCTTTCTGCACCATCGAGCCCAACACCGGCGTGGTCGAGGTGCCCGACCCGCGCCTGAGCCAGCTGGCCGAGATCGTCGTGCCCGAGCGCACCGTGCCCGCCATCGTCGAGTTCGTCGACATCGCCGGCCTGGTGGCTGGTGCGAGCAAGGGCGAAGGCCTGGGCAACCAGTTCCTGGCGCACATCCGCGAGACCGACGCCATCGTCAACGTGGTGCGCTGCTTTGAAGACCCGAACGTCATCCACGTCGCCGGCCGCGTCGACCCGATCTCCGACATCGAAGTCATCCAGACCGAGCTGTGCCTGGCGGATCTCGCCACCGTCGAAAAGGCGCTGAACCGCTACAGCAAGGCCGCCAAGAGCGGCAACGACAAGGAGGCAGCCAAGCTGGTGCAACTGCTCACGCCCATCCAGGCTGCGCTCGACGAGGGCCGGCCCGCGCGCACGGTCGAGGTCAGCAAGGAAGACGCGCCGCTGCTCAAGCCCTTCTGCCTGATCACCGCCAAGCCGGCCATGTTCGTCGCCAACGTGGCCGAGGACGGGTTTGACGACAACCCGCTGCTGGACAAACTCAAGGACTACGCCCGCGTGCAGGGCGCGCCGGTGGTCGCCATCTGCGCCAAGATCGAGGCCGAGCTGGCCGAGATGGACGACGCCGACCGCCTGGAATTCCTGCACGAGCTGGGCCAGGACGAGCCCGGCCTGAACCGCCTGATCCGCGCCGGCTACGACCTGCTGGGCCTGCAGACCTATTTCACCGCCGGCGTCAAGGAAGTGCGCGCCTGGACCATCCACAAGGGCGACACCGCGCCCAAGGCCGCCGGCGTGATCCACGGCGACTTCGAGCGCGGCTTCATCCGTGCCCAGACCATCGCCTTCGATGACTTCCTCCAGTACAAGGGCGAGGCCGGCGCCAAGGAGGCCGGCAAGATGCGCGCCGAGGGCAAGGAATATGTCGTCAGGGATGGCGATGTGATGAACTTTTTGTTCAACGTCTGACCAATCGGGGGCCGGGCGGCCTTCGGCGGCTACTGCGCCGCGTCGGCGTCCCGCGCCGCGTGGCCCATGCCGGCGCCGTGTCCCATACCGCCGCTGCCAGCCCCACCACCACCACCGCTGCCGCTGCCGCCACCGCTGCTGCCACCGCCACCTTTAGACCGGCCGGCAGCGCCCGCACCGCCACCTCGTCCTCCGGCCGTCGCGCCGCGCAACGGGCCTTGCTTGGGGATGGGCAGGTCGGTGGGGATGGCGTCGAGTTCCAGCACTTCGCGGATGAAGCTGCGCAGCGAGACCACCAGCGCCGCGGTCTCGATCCGGCGCCCGGCTGCCATGTCGTTGGCGGCCTGCACCGCCAGCCGCACCTGCTCGGCCGTGCCCAGCAGGATCACGTCCGAAAGCGCCGCCTCGACCGCGTCGCGGATGCGGCGCCGGCGTTCGGAGTTTTCTCCTTCATGTCCTGCGTCGTTCAGTACATCCGACACGTCTTGCGCCGCGGCGGCGCGCATGCGCAGGTCGCGCAGGTGGCTGGGGTCGACGGCCAGGTTGCCGGTGAACGAGCCGCCCAGCGTCTTGTAGGCGGCGATCAAGGTCTTGAGCCGCTCGTTGATCTGGCGGTTCTAGCGCTCGCGCTTTTGCTGCAGGCGCTGCATGACCAGCAGCCGCAGGCCTACGGCCACCAGGGTGACCAGTACCAGCCCCAGCAGCGTGGACAGCAGGCCCTGCCAGGAGCTGAAGTCGATCATGTTGCGCATGGGCGCCCAGCGTAGCAGAGGCCGCGTGCGCGGGCCTGGGCGCGCGTGCGGCTTTTCTGGTCTACTTCGGGGTTTCCCCGGGCGGCGCCGATGGTGCGCGCCGCCGCGGCGCAACCCCCATCGTCTATGCAACCCGGCATCGTCTATGCGGCTCTGGCCTTTGTCGGCTGGGGCCTCTTCCCCGTGTATTTCCGCCAGCTCGAGCAGGTGCCCGCGCTGGAGATCATCATGCACCGCACGCTGTGGTCCATGCTGTTCGTCGCGCTGCTGCTGCTCGTGCGCCGGCGCTGGGAGTGGCTGGCGCAGTTGCGCCAGAACCCGCGCACGGTGGGGGTGTTTGCGCTGTCGGCGCTGCTGCTGTCGGGCAATTGGCTGATCTATGTCTGGGCCGTGAACAACGGCCATGTGGTCGACGCCAGCCTGGGCTATTTCATCCAGCCGCTGCTCAACGTGGCGCTGGGCACGGTCTTTCTGCACGAGCGTCCGCGCAGCGGCCAGTGGGCCGCGGTGGCGCTGGCGGCGGCGGGCGTGGCCTGGCTGACCTGGCAGGCCGGGCATCTGCCGTGGATCGGCCTGTCGCTGGCGCTCACCTTCGGCATCTACGGCCTGATGCGCAAGGTGGCGGTGCTGGGCGCGCTGGAGGGGCTGGCGGTGGAGACCGCGCTGCTCACCCCGCTGGCGCTGGCGGCGCTGGCCTGGTGGGGTTGGCGCGGCGAGGCGGCCTGGGTGCATGCCGACGCGCCGCTGTGGGGCTGGTTGCTGGCGGCCGGGCCATTCACCGCCATTCCGCTGCTGCTGTTTGCCGCCGGGGCGCGGCGCATCACGCTGACGACGCTGGGTGTGTTGCAGTACATCGGCCCCACGCTGCAGTTCATGCTGGGCGTGTGGCTGTACGGCGAATCGCTCACGCCGGCGCGCCTGATTGGCTTCGTGCTGATCTGGGCGGCGCTGGTGCTGTTCACGCTCGAAGGTGCGTGGCGGCAGCGGCGCGGCGCCTCGCGCGTGGCGCGCACGCCAGCATAGTGTGTCCAGCCCCGCTTTGGATTGCGGGCCTGTTTTGCACCATTGTGTTGGTCAGGCGCTGCTTGCCAGGCGCAGCAGCGCCCAGGTCATCACCAGATAGCGGCCAAGCTTGCCGACTGCCATGTAGGCCAGGCAAGGCCAGAACGGCAGACGTAGCCAGCCGGCCACGGCGCACAGCGGGTCGCCGACGACGGGCAGCCAGGACAGCAGACAGGCGCGTGCGCCCCAGCGGCGCAGCCAGATGCGCGCGCGCCGCTGGTGGCGTGACAGTGGCCGCGTGGCAGCCGGCGGGCTTGCGCCCTCGCCGCCGCGGCGCAGGCGGCGTGCTGCGTCCCAGGCGCGGTGGGCGCCGCGGCCCATCCACCAGCTGATGGCGCCGCCCAGCGTGTTGCCCAGCGTGGCCACGGCAATGGCGGGCCAGAACAGTTCTGGGTTGAGCTTGACCAGGCCGAACACCGCCGGCTCCGAGCCCAGCGGCAGCAGCGTGGCCGACACCAGCGCGATGACGAACACCGCGCCCAGGCCGATCTCCGGCAGCGCCAGCCAGTGCAGCAGTTGATCGATCCATGCTTGCATGGGTGCGAGTGTAGGCGGGCGGCAGCGCACATTTCGGCTGCTGAAATTTTGGGCAGGTACAATCGCCGCTCTTTCGCGCCAGCGCCTCGCCTTCTGAATTCCATCCCCCATGTCCGCCTTGCACATCGGCCCGTTCGCCCTGGCCAACCGCCTGTTTGTCGCGCCGATGGCAGGCGTGACCGACCGGCCGTTTCGCCGCCTGTGCAAGCAGCTGGGCGCGGGCTACGCGGTCAGCGAGATGGTGACCTCGCGCCGCGACCTGTGGGACAGCCTCAAGAGCAGCCGCCGCGCCAACCACGACGGCGAGGCGGGGCCGATTGCGGTGCAGATTGCCGGAACCGACGCGGCGATGATGGCCGAGGCCGCGGTCTACAACGTCGAGCGCGGCGCGCAGATCATCGACATCAACATGGGTTGCCCGGCCAAGAAGGTCTGCAACAAATGGGCCGGCTCGGCGCTGATGCAGAACGAGGCGCTGGCCGGCGGGATCGCCGCCGCCGTCGTTGCTGCCTGCGCTCCGCTGGGCGTGCCGGTGACGCTGAAGATGCGCACCGGCTGGTGCGATGCACACAAGAACGCGGTGGCGCTGGCACGGCGCTTTGAAGACGCGGGCGTGCAGATGCTGACGGTGCACGGGCGCACGCGCGAGCAGGGCTACCGCGGCCAGGCCGAGTACGACACGATTGCCGCGGTGAAGGCCGCGGTGGGCGTGCCGGTCGTGGCCAACGGCGACATTGACAGCCCTGAAAAAGCGCGCCAGGTGCTGGCCGCCACTGGCGCCGACGCGCTGATGATCGGCCGTGCCGCGCAGGGACGGCCCTGGATTTTTCGCGAGATCGCGCACTACCTGGCGACCGGCCAGCACCTGGCGCCGCCGCTGGTGGCCGAGGTGCGCCGCCTGCTGCTCGACCACCTGCAGGATCACTGCCAGCTGTATGGCGAGTACATCGGCGTGCGCAGCGCGCGCAAGCACATCGCCTGGTATGTGCACGGCCTGCCTGGCGGCGACGTGCTGCGCCGGCGCATCAACGTGGAGCAGGGCGCCGCCGAGCAGCACCAGGCCGTTGCGGACTATTTCGATCAGCTGGCGCAGCGCATGGATCGCCTGCCCGCGCCTGCCGCCGCGGCAGGCGCGGGCACGGCACTACCCGCAGAGGAATTGGGCGCATGAGCGCAAAAGAGACCAATATCGAGGAGTGCGTGCGCCATAACCTGCTGCGCTACTTCGAGGATCTGGGCGGCGAAGCCCCCGACGGCATGTACGACATGCTGGTGCGCGTGGTCGAAAAACCGCTGCTGGAGGTGGTGATGCAGCAGGCCGGCGGCAACCAGTCGCGTGCCGCCGAGTGGCTGGGCCTGAACCGCAACACACTGCGTAAAAAATTGGTGCAGCACCGTTTGATTTGACCGCCGCCCGCGGGTGCGCCGCGCCGGGTGTCGCCCCGCGGCCTGCCGCGGGCCGCAATCGTTTTGAAACTTGAAGGCCGAGATTGCCATGACTGCCATGAATGCATTGATTTCCGTCTCCGACAAGAGCGGCATCGTCGACTTTGCCCGCGCGCTGCACGCGCTGGGCGTGCGCCTGCTGTCTACCGGCGGCACCGCCCAGCTGCTGGCCAAGGAGGGTCTGCCCGTTACCGAGGTGGCCGAGGTCACACAGTTCCCCGAGATGCTCGACGGACGCGTCAAGACGCTGCACCCCAAGATCCATGGCGGCCTGCTCGCGCGCCGCGACCTGCCGGCGCACATGGCTGCGTTGGCCGAGCACGGCATCGACACCATCGACCTGCTGGTCGTCAACCTCTACCCCTTCGAGGCCACCGTGGCCAAGGCCGGCTGCACGCTGGCCGACGCCATCGAGAACATCGACATCGGCGGCCCGGCCATGGTGAGGAGCGCCGCCAAGAACTGGAAGGACGTGGGCGTCGTGACGGCTGCCGACCAGTACGACGCGGTGCTGGCCGAGCTGAAGGCGCACGGCAAGCTGAGTGACAAGCTGCGCTTTGCGCTGTCGGTGGCCGCATTCAACCGCGTTGCACAGTACGACGGCGCGATCAGCGACTACCTCTCTTCCGTGCAGTTCGAGGCCGAGAAACTCTCCGAGGCCTACGTACCCGAGCGCAGCCTGTTCCCCGGCCAGAGCAACGGCCATTTCATCAAGGTGCAGGATCTGCGCTACGGCGAGAACAGCCACCAGAGCGCCGCCTGGTACCGCGACCTGTATCCCGCGCCCGGCTCGATTGCCACCGGTGTGCAGTTGCAGGGCAAGGAACTGTCCTACAACAACATCGCCGACGCCGACGCCGCCTGGGAATGCGTCAAGAGCTTCAAGCTGCCCGCCTGCGTCATCGTCAAGCACGCCAATCCCTGCGGCGTGGCCGTGGGCACGAATGCGCTGGAGGCCTACGGCAAGGCCTTCCAGACCGACCCGACCAGCGCCTTTGGCGGCATCATCGCGCTGAATCGCGCGGTCGACGGCGCGGCGGCGCAGCAGATTTCCAAACAGTTCGTCGAGGTGCTGATGGCGCCCGACTTCACGCCCGAGGCGCTGGAGGTCTTCAAGGCCAAGGCCAACGTGCGCCTGATGAAGATCACGCTGCCGGCCACCGGCGGCGAAACGCCGTGGGCGCAGGGCCGCAACGCCATCGACGCCAAGCGCGTGGGCTCGGGCCTGCTCCTGCAGACGGCCGACAACCATGAGCTGCAACTGCCCGACCTGAAGGTGGTCACCACGTTGCAACCCACGCAGGAGCAGGTGCAGGACCTGATGTTCGCCTGGAAGGTCGCCAAGTACGTCAAGAGCAACGCCATCGTGTTCTGCAAGGGCGGCATGACCATGGGCGTGGGCGCGGGCCAGATGAGCCGGCTCGATTCGGCGCGCATCGCCAGCATCAAGGCCCAGGCCGCGGGCCTGAGCCTGCAGGGCACGGTGGTCGCGAGCGACGCCTTCTTCCCCTTCCGCGACGGCCTGGACGTGGTCGTCGATGCCGGCGCGACCTGCATCGCCCAGCCGGGCGGCTCGATGCGCGACCAGGAGGTCATCGACGCTGCCAACGAGCGCGGCGTGGCCATGGTCTTTACCGGCGTGCGCCACTTCCGCCACTGATACATCGCTGGATCGGTGCATGCGCACGTGAAAACGCCCGGCCTGCAGCCGGGCGTTTTTGATGGTGACGCGAACCCGTCGCCGGGACAGCGCCAGCCTTATTTGCGGCCCAGCGCGGCAAACGCCGCGCGGGCAGCGGCGACGGTCTCCTCGATGTCGGCCGCGCTGTGTGCGGCGCTCACGAATCCCGCTTCGTACAGCGCTGGCGCAATGTACACGCCGCGATCAAGCAGGCCGTGGAACAGCGCGTTGAAGCGTTCGCGGTCGGTCTCCATCACGGCCGGGTAGTTCTGCGGCAGCTCGGGCAGCAGGAAGAAGCCGAACATGCCGCCCTCGCTGTCGGCGCAGAAATCCACACCGGCTTCCTTGGCCGCGCCGGCCAGGCCAGCCGTCAGCGCGCGCGTGCTGCCCGCCAGCCGGTCGTAGAAGCCGGGTTGGGACACCTGCGCCAGCGTCGCCAGGCCGCAGGCCGTGGCCACCGGATTGCCCGACAGCGTACCCGCCTGGTAGACCGGGCCCAACGGCGCCAGTTGCTCCATCACCGCCCGTTTGCCGCCAAAGGCCGCCAGCGGCATGCCTCCGCCGATCACTTTGCCCAGCACCGTGATGTCGGGCGCAAAGCCCGGGATCTGCTGTGCGTACACGCTTTGCGCGCCGCCCAGCGCAACGCGAAAGCCGGTCATCACCTCGTCGAGGATGAGCAGCGCGCCGTGCAGCGTGCACAGCTCGCGCGCACGCTGCATGAAGGGCACGCTCGCGCGCACGAAGTTCATGTTGCCGGCAATCGGTTCCATGATCACGCAGGCCAGGTTGTCGCCATGCAACGCAAAGGCTTCTTCGAGCTGCGCCACGTCGTTGTATTCCAGCACCAGCGTGTGCTGCACCACCTCGGGCGGCACGCCGGCGCTGGTGGCGTGGCCAAAGGTGGCCAGGCCCGAGCCGGCCTTGACCAGCAGCGAGTCGGCGTGGCCGTGGTAGCAGCCGTTGAACTTGATGATCTTGCTGCGCCCGGTGGCACCGCGCGCCAGTCGGATGGCGCTCATGCCGGCCTCGGTGCCCGAGCTGACCAGGCGCACCATCTCCATCGACGGCACGTAGCGGATGATTTCCTCGGCCAGCTGCACCTCGCGCTCGGTCGGCGCGCCGAAGGAAAAGCCGTCCAGCAGCGCCTGCTGCACCGCTTCGACCACCGCCGGGTGGCCGTGGCCCAGGATCATCGGGCCCCAGGAGCCGATGTAGTCGATGTGGCGCTTGCCGTTGGCGTCCCAGAAATAGGCGCCCTGGGCGCGCTGCACGAAGCGCGGCGTGCCGCCGACGGCCTGAAAGGCGCGTACCGGCGAGTTCACGCCGCCGGGAATCACACGGCGGGCGCGCTGGAACAGGGTGTCGTTGAGGTCAGTGGGTCGTGTCATCGCGGGTCAGGTCCAAAGAGGCAGAAGAAGAGGTGTCGTCGTCCGGGGCGTCGTCGCCTGGTTCGGCCCAGTACATGCGGTCGGGAATGGCGTGGCCCATGCCCAGGTGCAGCGCGGCGCCCAGGCTGGCGTCCAGGTAGGCCAGCGCTTCGGGCACTGCCTGCTCCAGCGAGCAGCCGCTGGCCAGCAGCGCGCACAGCGCGGCCGACAGCGTGTCGCCGCAGCCGATGAAGCGCCCCGGCAGCCGCGCCACCTTGTGGCTGGCGATCACCGTCTCGGCGCTGGCCAGCTGGTTGTCCAGCACCGCGTCGGGCTGGGGCATGCCGGTGACCAGCACATAGGGCGTGCCGTGCTGCTGCGCGGCGGCGGCCAGGTCGCGCGCGCTGGGGCTGCGCGCGCTGTCGTGCTGCGGCAACAGCCAGCGCCACAGCGTGCTGTGGTTTCCAACCAACACCGAGGCCAGCGGCAGCACCAGCTCGCTCATCGCGTCGTGGTAGTCGTCGATCTCCTCGGACGTGCACCAGGGCAGGTCGGGCATGTGCACGATCAGCGGCAGGCTGTCGTAGTCGCTGGCAATGGCTGCCACGGCCGCCAGGTTGTCGGTATTGGCGGCAAAGCCGAGCTTGATCGCGCGCACTGGCAGGTCTTCGAGCACGGCGGCCGCCTGCTCGGCCACCAGCTCGGCGCTCAGCGCGTGGTGGGCCAGCACGGCGCTGCTGTCGCGCACCAGAATGCCGGTGGCCACCGGCGCCGGGTAGCCGCCGATGGTGGCAATCGTGGTGATGTCGGCGGCCAGGCCGCCAGCGCCGCAGGGGTCGTTGGCGTTGAAGCTGAGCACGCACGCCGGCTGCAGGCCGCCGGGGGCCGCAAGAGGGGTCTCGCTGGGGGGAAGATTCATCGGGAGCGCCTGCGCAGCAGGGGGCTTGAAAGCCGCATGGGTGCCAAAACCGTTGGCTACAATCGTTGCATTCTAAGTGCTTGCCCCTTAAGCTGGGTTGACGTAGCGGCTTTGCAGCGCTACGGCAAACGCGGCCAACCAGGGAGGGCGGCTATAAGGCGACGCGAGGCATGCATTCGTGCGTGCAGACGTTGCGTGAAACCGGCAGGAGTGGCAATCAATTGACAGCAACAACGACCGGCTCCACCTACAGGGTGCTCGTGGTGGACGACAGCAACACCATTCGGCGCAGCGCCGAGATTTTTCTCAAGCAGGGCGGCCACGAGGTGCTGCTGGCCGACGATGGCTTTGACGCGCTGTCCAAGGTCAACGACTACGCGCCGCAGCTGATCTTCTGCGACATCCTGATGCCCAAGCTCGACGGCTACCAGACGGTGGCCATCATCAAGCGCAACCCCCGTTTTGCCGATACACCGGTGGTGATGCTGTCCTCCAAGGACGGCGTGTTCGACAAGGCGCGCGGGCGCATGGTGGGCTGCCAGGAATACCTCACCAAACCATTTACCAAAGACCAGCTGCTGCAGACGGTGCAGCAGTTTGGCCTGGCGCGACAAGGAGCGATGTGATGCCGGTTCGCAAAGTGCTGGTGGTCGATGACTCCAGAACCGAATTGATGTACCTGACCGACCTGCTGCAGAAAAAAGGCATGCAGGTGCGCACCGCGCAGAATGCGCAGGAGGCGTTTGCGCGCCTGGCCGAGGAAAAGCCCGACCTGATCTTGATGGACGTGGTGATGCCGGGGCAGAACGGTTTCCAGCTCACCCGCACCATCGCGCGCGACCCGCAGTACGCCGACGTGCCCATCATCATGTGCACCAGCAAAAATCAGGAGACCGACCGCGTCTGGGGCTTGCGCCAGGGCGCGCGCGACTACATCACCAAGCCCGTCGACCCGGCGCAGCTGCAAAGCAAGATCGAGGCGCTGGGCTGAATGGCGCTCCAGGCGGCCCGCGGCCGCAACCCTTTCTCCATGCGCAGGCAGACCCGGGCGCCGGCCGCCAAGGCCTGCGCGGCAACCGCATAAAGCTCATCCCATGGCCAACCGCACCGCATTGAAGGAGTTGCAGACCCGTCTCGCGGCGCGGCTGCAGGCCGCCCGCACCGAGGCGGTGTCCGTTGCATCCTGGCTGGCGCTGGAATGCGCCGGCCGCCACTGGCTGGTGCCGCTGGAGCAGGCCGGTGAAATCTTCGCCTGGACCGACGTGGTCGCCGTCCCCTACGCCCAGCCCTGGTTTCTGGGCGTTGCCAACCTGCGCGGTGCGCTGGTGGGCGTGATCGACCTGGCCCGCCTGCTGGATCTGCCCGCAGCGCGCAGCGAGCAGGCGCTGGCCGAGTCCCGCCTGCTGCAGCTGGGCGGCGCGCTGCAGGTCAACGCCGCGTTGCTGGTCGACCGCCTGGCGGGGCTGCGCAGCGCGCAGGACTTTGCCGGCGAGCAGCCGCCCCCAGCCGGGCAGGCGGCCTATCTCGGCTCCATTCACACCGACGCGCAGGGCGTGCCCTGGCAGGTGATCGACATGCAGGCGCTGGCGGGCGATGCCCGCTTTCTGCGCATCGGGCTGTGAGAGTCCTCGCCACGGCCCGGCAGATGCGCAGACCGCGCTCCCGATAACCCCTTTCACCATTGCAAGGCCCACCATGTCCGTCGTTCCTTTCTTTGGCAGCCTGTTCCAACGCAGAACCCCTCCGTCCAAAGGGATGGAGGCAGACCCGCTGGTGTTGCGCGCCGACGGGGACGCGTTGTCTCCGACCTACAGCGGCGACGGCCACACCGTCTACACAGAGCTGGGCGCCGCCACGCAGATCCCGGCCGAGGTCGACGGACTGCCCGCCAGCAGCGACGCGGTGCGCCTGCCGCTGCTGGGCAACGCGCCGGCTGCGCGCCACCAGCGCCGCCTGCTGGTGCTGCTGGGCGTGGGCCTGGTGGTGCTGGCGCTGCTCACCGCCTGGGTGCTGCAGCAGGCCAACCGCACCGGCCAGCAGCTGAGCGCCGCGGGCCAGGCGCTGATGCAGTCGCAGCGGCTGGCCAAGTCGGTCACGCAGGCGCTGGTGGGCGCGCCCAACGCGTTTGCCGACGTGCGCGACAGCTCCGGCGTGCTGGCGCGCAACATGCGTGCGCTGGCCCAGGGCGACGACGTGCTGGGCGTGCAGGCGCTGGACGCGTCGTTTGCCCCCGAGATCGACGACCTCACCCCGCTGGTCGAGCGCGCCGCGCGCGAGGCGGGCACGGTGCTCAAGCAGGAACAAGCGCTGATCAACGTCGGCCAGGCGCTGCGCGCGGTCAACCGCGGCTCGTCTGGCCTGCTGGAGCAGGCCGAGACCGTGGCCGCGCTCAAGCTGCAGCAGCGCGCGCCCACGCCCGAGATCGCCGCAGCCAGCCGCCTGGCCATGCTCACGCAGCGCATCGGCAAATCGGTCAACGAGCTGCAGACCCCCGAGGGCGTGAACCCCGAGGCGGTGTTCCTGCTGGGCAAGGATCTGGGCAGCTTCACCGAGCTGGCGCAGGGGCTGCTGGACGGCAACGCCGAGTTGCACCTGGGCGCGGCCGGCGACGACAAGACGCGCCAGCAGCTGCAGGCGCTGATCGCCGGCTTTGACGCCACGCGCACCCAGGCCAGCGCCATCCTGGGCAACCTGCAGGATCTGGTGTCGGCGCGCGAGGCGCAGGACTACATCGTCTCGGACAGCGAGCTGCTGCGCCGCCACCTGCAGACGCTGCAGGCAAAGCTGACCGCACGCTCGGGCATGGGCGTGGGGCAGCTTGCGGCGCTGGTGGCCGCGGCGCTGTTCGTCGTGCTGTGCGGCGTGGGCATTGCCCGCGTGCAACTGCTCGACAGCCGCAACCGCCAGGCCGCGGCCGAGGTGCTGCAGCGCGACGCGCGCCGCCAGGAGAAAGAGGCCAAGCGCGTCAACGACGCCAACCAGGCCGCCATCCTGCGCCTGATGAACGAGCTGCAGTCGGTCGCCGAGGGCGACCTGACGCAGGAGGCGACGGTGACCGAGGACATCACCGGCGCCATCGCCGACTCGGTGAACTACACGGTCGAGGAGCTGCGCGCGCTGGTGGGCAGCGTGCAGAACACCGCCACGCGCGTGTTGCAGACCTCGGCACGGGTGGACAACACCTCCACCGAGCTGCTGGCCGCATCGACCGAGCAGCTGCGCGAGATCCGCGAGACCGGCCGCTCGGTGCTGGAGATGGCCGGGCGCATCAACGAGGTCTCGGGCCAGGCGCAGGAGTCGGCCAGCGTGGCGCGCCAGTCGCTGCAGGCGGCCGACACCGGCCTGCAGTCGGTGCAGAACGCGATCGGCGGCATGAACACTCTGCGCGACCAGATCCAGGAGACCTCCAAGCGCATCAAGCGCCTGGGCGAGTCGTCGCAGGAGATTGGCGAGATCACCGAGCTGATCTCCGACATCACCGAGCAGACCAACGTGCTGGCGCTCAACGCCGCCATCCAGGCCGCGTCCGCCGGCGAGGCTGGGCGCGGCTTCTCGGTCGTGGCCGAGGAAGTGCAGCGCCTGGCCGAGCGCTCGGCCGACGCCACGCGCCAGATCGCCGCACTGGTCAAGGCGATCCAGGGCGACACCCAGGACGCGGTGGCGGCGATGGAGCGCTCGACCCAGGGCGTGGTCGAGGGCGCGCGCCTGTCGGACGCGGC
Organism: Comamonas faecalis; assembly: GCF_039538025.1. Lineage (NCBI taxonomy): Bacteria > Pseudomonadati > Pseudomonadota > Betaproteobacteria > Burkholderiales > Comamonadaceae > Comamonas > Comamonas faecalis. The sequence goes on along the minus strand of NZ_BAABBP010000002.1, from coordinate 79,758 downwards.
GGGCAGCGCGCTGACCGAGATAGACAGCGTCTCGCGCCGCCTGGCCGAGCTGATCGAGCAAATCTCCAGCGCCTCTCAGCGCGAGGCAGGTCTGGCCAACGAAGTGGCCGAGAACATCCAGCACATCTTTGCCGTGACCGAACAGACCAGCGAGGGCACGCGCTCGACGGCGCAGCAGGTGCGCGCGCTCTCGCAGGTGGCCGAGGAGCTGCGCCAGTCGGTGGCGCGGTTCAAGATCGCCTGACCCCCGCCCGACCGCAGCAGGAACGCATTCATGGCAGCAGCAACAATGGACAACGCCCTCGCCACCGCGCCCGAGCCGGCCCTGGCGCACCACGACTTGGCGCCGCTGGCCTGGGTGCTCGACGAACTGCGCAAGGCGCTGGAGTCCTCGGTCAAGCAGTTGCGCCGCTTCGTGCGCGAGAGCGACGCGGCGCGCGAGTCCGACCTGGCCGCGCTCGACGGGGCGCCGCTGCGCGCGGCGCGCCAGCAGCTGCACCAGGCGGGCGGCGCGCTGCAGATGATCGGCATGCAGCCGCCGGCGCTGCTGCTCTCCGCGATGGAGGCGGCGGTGCAGCGCTTCGTGCTCAAGCCCGAGCTGTGCACGCGCGAGGCGGCCGCACTGCTCGAACGCGCCAGCTTCGCGCTGATCGAATACCTGCAAAAAGTGCTGGCGGGCAAGAGCGCGCCGGCCGTCGGCCTGTTTGCCCAGTACCGCGACGTGCTGGCGCTGGCCGGCGACGCCAGCGCCCACCCGAGCGACTTGTGGGAGCACGACCAGCCGCTGCGCAATGTCGAGCTGCCCGGCGTGCAGCCGCTCGTCTACGGCCCCGAGGCACGCACGCTGCTCGACCGCGCGGTGCTGCGCCTGGTCAAGAACGCGCAGGACGCACAGGCCGCACGTGACCTGGTGCAGGCCAGCCTGGGCTTTGCCAGCGCGCAGGCCGAGCCCGGCGCGCGCGCCTTCTGGCAGGCCAGCGCCGGCTTCTTCGATGCGCTGGCGCACGGGCTGCTGGCGCCCGACGTCTACGTCAAGCGCATGGCCTCGCGCGTGCTGCTGCAGTACGCAGCCTTTGCCAAGGGCGGCGCAGAGGTGGCTGACCGCCTGGTGCAGGATCTGCTGTTCTTCTGCGCCCAGGCAGGCGACGCCGCTGCTGCGCCCGTGCTGCAGGCGGTGCGCCGCGCCGCCGGCCTGGAGCAGGCGCAGCCGGTCGCCTACGGCCAGCCGCTGTACGGCCTGTTCGACCCGGCGGTGCTGGTGCAGGCGCGCAAGCGCATCGCCGTGGCGACCGACACCTGGTCGGCGCTGTCGGGCGGCGACGCGCACAAGCTCAAGGCCGCGGCCGACCACTTCAGCCTGGTGTGCGACTCGCTGCGCAAGCTGCACCCGGGCAGCGAGCCGCTGGCGCAGGCGTTGACCCAGGCGGTGGAGGCCACGCTGCGCTCGGGCCAGCCGCCCGACGCGGCGCTGGCGATGGAAGTGGCCACTGCGGTGCTCTACCTGCAGGCCGCGTTCGAGGAGCTGGACGCCGCGCAGCAGCACATGGACGCGCGCGCCACCCACCTGGCCCAGCGCTTGCAGGGCGTGATCGCCGGCGGAGAGCCCGAACCGCTGCAGCCCTGGATGGAGGAGCTGTACCGGCGCGTGAGCGACCACCAGACCATGGGCAGCGTCGTCGGCGAGTTGCGCGCCACGCTGGCCGAGGCTGAAAAGTCCATGGACCAGTATTTCCGCGACCACAGCGACATGGTCGCGCTGTCCAGCGTGCCTGGCAGCCTGCAGCAGATGCGCGGCGTACTGTCGGTGCTGGGCATGGACGAGGCATCGCGCGCCGTCGTCGGCATGCGCGAGACCGTGGAGCGCCTGCTCGGCGCAGAGGTGTCGGAGCAGGAGCAGCCGCGCGTCTTCGAGCAATTGGGCGGCAACCTGGGCGCGCTCGGCTTTCTGATCGACATGCTCAGCTACCAGCGCGCCATGGCGCGCAAGCTGTTTGCCTACGACGAGGCAAGTGGCGAGCTGCGCAGCCTGATGGGGCGCAGCAGCGCGCCCGCCGTTGTGCCCGCAGCGCCCGCGGCAATGCCGGAGGCTGCCGCTGCCCTGCCGGGCTTGCCGGCTACCGATGCCGGTGCGCCGGCAACTCCGCCCGCGTCCGCGCATGAAGAGGAAGACGACGGCGAAGAAGAGCTGCTGGACATCTTCCTGGAGGAGGCGCGCGAGGTGGTTGCCAACGGCCTGGCCGCGGCCGATGCGCTGCAGCGCGAAGCCGCCGATCTGAGCGAGCAGACCACGCTGCGCCGCGCCTTTCACACGCTCAAGGGCAGCTCGCGCATGGTGGGTCTGGCCGCGTTTGGCGACGCTGCCTGGGCGATGGAGCAGGTGCTCAACGCCTGGCTGGCCGAGCAGAAACCCATTCACGCGCCGTTGCTCGAACTCTCGCGCCAGGCGCTGGCCGCGTTTGGCCGCTGGGGCCAGGCCATCGCCGACGGCGACGCCACCGCCTGGCAGGCCCAGCCCTTCATCGACGCGGCGCAGGCCATGCGCAGCGAAGGCCGGCTGGTGGCGCTGGCCGTGCCGGGGCAGGAGCAGGAGTTGGTGCAACCGGTGCCGTCGGAGCGGGAAGAACCCGCGCCGCCGGCCGTGCAGGACGAGCCCGCCGAGGCGCTGGATGCCGGCCTGCCGGCGTTGGACGCCGACCTGGACGACGACGCATTCGCGCTGCCCGACTTTGCCGACACGACGATCGACGAGGTGCGCCCGATCGACGACGCCGCGCTGCAGGCGTTCGAGCTGGCGCCCGACGCGCCCGAACTGGCGCAGTTCGACTTTGCCGCCTTTGCCGACGCGGCGGCCAGCCCTGCCGCCGAGCCCGAAGAACCCGCCGAAGACTTGCTGGACGGCCCGTCGGAAGACGTTGTAGATGCAGAGGCCGGTTCGGCCTCTGTGATGGACCTGGCACAGGATGAGCCGCCGGCAGAGGAGGGCGCGCCGCCGCCGCATGAAGCCGCCAGTGAAGGCCACCAGCACCCGGACGAGGGCCAGGCGGGCGGCAGGGACGAGGAGGACGACGCGGCCGAAATAACCGATGCCGCAGCGCAGGCCGAGTCACCGCAGCGGCCGTCGGCGCGCATCATCGAGCTGCACCCGCCGGTGCTGCCCGAGGAGGAGGCGGTCAAGCTCATCGGGTCGCTGCGCATCCCGCTGCCGCTGTTCAATGTCTATCTGAACGAGGCCGACGAATGGTCGCGCCGCCTGGTCACCGCGCTGCAGGAGTGGGCGCTGGAGCTGCATCGGCCGGTGCCCGACGACGCGATCGCCTTTGCCCACGCGCTGGCCGGCAGCTCGGCCACCGTCGGCTTTGACGTGCTGTCGCGCCTGGCGCGGCTGCTGGAGCACACGCTGCAGCATGTGCAGCCGCAGGTGAGTGGCACGCCCGCGCAGGCGCAGGTGTTCAGCGCGGCGGCCGACGAGATCCGGCGCCTGCTGCACCAGTTCGCCGCGGGCTTTCTGAAGGATGCCGACGCACGCATCGGCCAGCAGCTGCAACAGGTGCTGGACGCCGAGGTGCTCGGCGCGCTGGGCAGCCCGGCGCCGGCCGATGCGCAGGCGCTCGCCGACGCCGATATCGATGCCGATGCCGATGCCGACTTTGTCGACGCGGCGCTGGCGCAGGGCGGCCCCGAGCGCAGCACCGCGGATGCCGCACCGGCCGAGGACGCGGCAGCGCTGCAGGCGCGCCTGGCGCGCGAGCAGGAGGTGGATGCGCGCATTGCCGCTGCCGCTGCCAGCCACCTGGTGCACGAGGACGACATCGACCTGCTAGACGTCATCGACCCCGATCTGTTCCCCATCTTCGAGGAAGAGGCGCTGGAGCTGCTGCCGGCCACGGCCGCGGCGCTGCGCCAGTGGGCGCGGCGCATTGGCGACACGGCAGCGCGCAGCAGCCTGCTGCGCGCGCTGCACACGCTCAAGGGAAGCGCGCGCCTGGCCGGCGCGATGCGCCTGGGCGAGATGGCGCACCGGCTGGAGTCGGCCGTGGAGCGCATCGACCTGGACAGCGCCAGCGAGCGCGACGTCGAGCCGCTGCTGGTGCACCTGGACGACCTGCAGGCCAACTTCGACGCGCTGCGCACCATCGGCGCGCAGCCGCTGAGCGAGGCGGTCACCGTCGCGCCGGCGCCGGACGGCGTGCCCGCCGCATCTGCTCCCGTGCCCGTGCCTGCACCCGCTGCCGCACCCTTGCACGGCGGCGGCCCGATGGTGCGCGTGCGCGCGCAGCTGCTCGACCGCCTGGTGGGCGAGGCCGGCGAGGTGATGATCGCGCGCTCGCGCCTGGACGCCCGCATGGGCCAGCTGCGCGGCTCGCTGGCCGACCTGACCGGCAACCTCGACCGCCTGCGCCAGCAGCTGCGCGACATCGAGGTGCAGTCCGAGTCGCAGATGCAGTCGCGCCTGGCGCTGTCCAAGGACACGGCCGCGGGGTTCGACCCGCTGGAGTTCGACCGTTTCACGCGCGTGCAGGAGCTCACGCGCATGATGGCCGAGTCGGTCAACGACATCGCCACGGTGCAGCGCAACATGCAGCGCGTCATGGCTGGCGCCGAGGACGACCTGGTCGCCCAGGCGCGCCAGGCGCGCGAACTGCAGCGCGACCTGCTGCGCACGCGCATGGTCGAGTTCGAGAGCATTGCCGAGCGGCTGTACGCCGTCGTGCGCCAGGTGTCCAAGGAGACGGGCAAGTCGATCAAGCTGGACATCGAAGGCGGCTCGATCGAAATGGACCGCGGCGTGCTCGAACGCATGGCGCCCGCCTTCGAGCATCTGCTGCGCAACTGCGCCGACCATGGCATCGAAATGCCCGAGCAGCGCGCAGCCGCGGGCAAGAGCGCCGCCGGCACCATCCACATCGCGCTGCGCCAGGAGGGCAACGACGTTGCGGTGCAATTCAGCGACGACGGTGCAGGGCTGGATCTTGAGCGCATTCGCGCCAAGGCGGTCGAGCGCGGCCTGCTGGCGCCGGACGCGCAGCTGGATGCGGACCAAGCGTTCGAGCTGATCTTCTCGCCGGGCTTCTCGACGGCCAGCGCGCTGACCGGGCTGTCCGGTCGCGGCATCGGCATGGACGTGGTGCGCACCGAGGTCAACGCACTGGGCGGGCGCATCGAGACGCAATCCACACCCGGGCAGGGCACCTCGTTCCGCCTGGTGCTGCCGCTGACCACCGCGGTCACCCAGGTTGTGATGCTGCGCGCCGGCGAGCGCACCTTTGGCGTGCCCGCCAGCCTGATCGAGATCGTGCGCCGTGTGCCGCTGGCCGCGCTGGAGCAGGCATACGCGCAGCAGCAGTTCGACGAGGGCGGCACGCCGCTGGCGCTGTACTGGGCCGGCGCGCTCCTGCAGGCCAGCGGCGCCAGCCAGGAGGCGGGCGCCGCGAAGACGCGCCCGGTCGTCATCGTGCGCAGCGCGCAGCAGCGCCTGGCGCTGCACGTCGACGAGGTGCTGGGCAACCAGGAAGTGGTGGTCAAGAACCTGGGGCCGCAGCTGTCGCGCCTGCCGGGGCTGGCCGGCATGTCGGTGCTGGCCTCGGGCGCGGTCGTGCTGATCTACAACCCGGTGGCGCTGGCCACCGTCTACGGCGAGCAGGCGCGCGCGCTGATGCAGCAGGCGGGCGCGGATACCGCGCAGCCCCAGGCGCCGTCGACCGGCGCGGACGGCGCAGCCAGCCAGGTGCCACTGGTGCTGGTGGTCGACGACTCGATCACCGTGCGCCGCGTCACCCAGCGCATGCTGCGCCGCGAGGGCTACCGCGTCGCGCTGGCCAACGACGGCCTGCAGGCGCTCGAACAATTGCAGCACGAGCGCCCGGCGCTGGTGCTGTCGGACATCGAGATGCCGCGCATGGACGGCTTCGACCTGCTGCGCCAGATCCGCGGCCACGCGCAGTGGGCCGATCTGCCCGTGGTGATGATCACCTCGCGCATCGCGCAAAAGCACCGCGACCTGGCGCTGGAGCTGGGCGCCAACCACTACCTGGGCAAGCCCTATTCCGACGACGAGCTGCTGGGACTGGCGCAGCTGTACACGCAGGCCAGCGCGGTGCCGGCGTAGCGCGGGCGCCGGATAGGCGCCGGTGCGCGGCATTCGCCGCCACCGCGCCGGGCAAGCGGCCCACGGGAGGATTGCCCGGCCGTAAAATCGGCGCCATGCCTGTTGCCACCGCCGACGCCACCAACCTGACGAACCACTTCCTGATCGCCATGCCGGGCATGGAGGACAGGGCGTTTGCCCGCAGCGTCGTCTACCTGTGTGAACACAACGCACACGGGGCGCTCGGGCTGATCATCAACAAGCCGACCGACATCGATCTGCAGGGCCTGTTCGACAAGGTCGACCTGTCGCTGGGGCGCGCCGACCTGACGCACGAGCCGGTCTTCATCGGCGGGCCGGTGCAGACCGAGCGCGGCTTCGTGCTGCACGACGCGATGAGCCCGCCGCCCACGGCGGGCGGCGACGATGCCGAGGCGCAGGACACCAGCCCCTACGCGTCGACGCTGGTGATTGCCGGCGGCCTGGAGATGACCACCTCGCGCGACGTGCTGGAGGCGCTGTCGCACGGCGTGGGGCCGCGGCGCGTGCTGATCACGCTGGGCTATTCGGCCTGGGGCGAGGGCCAGCTCGAATCGGAGCTGGCCGAGAACGCCTGGCTGACCGTGGACGCCGACGCAGCGGTGATCTTCGAGACGCCGGCGGACGAGCGCTACGACCGTGCGCTGGCGCTGCTGGGCCTGCAGGCCTGGATGCTCTCTCCCGAGGCAGGGCGGGCATGACCGCGCCTGCCGCCGAGCCCGTGCCCGCCCATCTGCAAAGCTTTCTGGCGTTCGACTTCGGCCTCAAGCGCACCGGCGTCGCCGTCGGCACGCGGCTGCTGGGCACGGCCAGCGGGCAGCCGACGATACGCGCCGAGGGCGACGCGCGCTGGGTGCAGGTCGCCGAGCGCCTGCGCGAGTGGCAGCCCGACGCGCTGGTCGTTGGCGTGCCGTTTCACCCCGACGGCGCGGCGCACGAGAACACGGCGCGCGCGCTCAAGTTCGCGCGCCAGCTGCGCGGGCGCTACGGCCTGCCGGTCTATGAAGTGGATGAGCGCTACAGCACGACCGAGGCGCTGGCCGCGGGCGCGCGCGACGCCGACGCGGCGTCGGCCTGCATCATCCTGGAGCAATTCTTGAGGAGTCTGTGATGAACCCCCCTGTTTCCGCCACCGGCCACCTGGCGCTGGACGCCGAGTTGCTCTACGGTGAGCTGCTGCGCGGCGTGCGCACGCTGGTGCAGCCGGGCACACGGCTGGCGGGCATTGCCTCGGGCGGCATGTGGCTGGCCGAGCGCCTGCAGCGCGACCTGGGCCTGGAGGGCGAGCACGGCGTGCTGTCCTCGGCCATGCACCGCGACGACTTTGCCCGCCGGGGCCTGGCCGCCAGCGTGCAGACGCAGCTGCCGTTCGAGGTGAACGGCGCCGACATCCTGGTGCTGGACGACGTGCTCTACACCGGGCGCACCATCCGCGCGGTGCTCAACGAGCTGTTCGACTTTGGCCGCCCGCAGCGCGTTCGTCTGGCGGTGCTGGTCGACCGCGGCGGGCGCCAGCTGCCGATCGCGCCCGACTTTGCCGCCGCGCGCGTGGTGCTGGCTCCCACGCAGTCGCTGTCGCTGGCGCGGGCCGAGGGCGGCCACCTGCAGTTCGACATCAAAGAGATCCAGGAGGTGTGACGGTGCTCTCCCAGCGCAACCCCCAACTCAACGCCAACGGCGAGCTGATCCACCTGCTGTCCATCGAAGGGCTGCCGCGCGCCATCCTCACGCACATCCTGGACACGGCGGCCAGCTTCGTGAGCGTCAGCGACCGCGAGGTCAAGAAAGTGCCGCTGCTGCGCGGCAAGAGCGTGTTCAACCTGTTCTTCGAGAACAGCACGCGCACGCGCACCACCTTCGACATCGCCGCCAAGCGGCTGTCGGCCGACGTGTTCACGCTCGATATCGGGCGCAGCTCGACGGCCAAGGGCGAGTCGCTGCTCGATACGGTGGACAACCTGTCGGCCATGGCGGCCGACCTGTTCGTCGTGCGCCACAGCCAGTCGGGCGCGCCCTACCTGATCGCGCAGCACGTGGCGCCGCACGTGCACGTGGTCAACGCCGGCGACGGGCGCCACGCCCACCCGACGCAGGCCATGCTCGACATGTACACCATCCGCCACTACAAGCAGGATTTCTCCAACCTGACGGTGGCCATCGTCGGCGACGTGCTGCACTCGCGCGTGGCGCGCTCTGACATCCACGCGCTGACCACGCTGGGCGCGGCCGAGGTGCGCGTAGTCGGCCCGCGCACACTGGTGCCCGGCGACATGGCAGACATGGGCGTGCGGGTGTTCCACGACCTGGAGGAGGGCATCCGCGGCTGCGACGTGATCATCATGCTGCGGCTGCAGAACGAGCGCATGACCGGCGCGCTGCTGCCGTCGAGCCAGGAGTATTTCAAGAGCTTCGGCCTGACCGAGGACAAGCTGCGCCTGGCAAAGCCCGACGCCATCGTCATGCACCCCGGGCCGATCAACCGCGGAGTGGAGATCGACTCGGCCGTCGTCGACGGGCCGCAGGCGGTCATCCTCTCGCAGGTCACGTTCGGCATTGCGGTGCGCATGGCCGTCATGTCCATCGTCGCAGGCAACGTCGCCTGAGCCGGCAGCAGGCGCAGAGCAGGACACAAGCATGAAGATATTGATTGAAAACGGCCGCGTGATCGACCCGGCCAGCGGGCTGGACAAGGTCTGCAGCCTGGCGATTGCCGCCGGGCGCGTCATCGGCGTCGACGCCATCCCGCAGGACTTCGCGCCCAGCCGCGTGATCGACGCGCGCGGCTGCCTGGTGCTGCCCGGCCTGGTCGATCTGGCCGCGCGCCTGCGCGAGCCGGGTCACGAGCACGAGGGCATGCTCGAATCCGAGATGGCCGCGGCCGTGGCCGGCGGCGTGACCAGCCTGGTCTGCCCGCCCGACACCGACCCGGTGCTCGACGAGCCTGGCCTGGTCGAGATGCTGAAGTTCCGCGCAGAAAAACTGCACCAGGCGCGCCTGTTCCCGCTGGGTGCGCTCACCCGCGGCCTGGCCGGCGAGGTGCTCACCGAGATGGCCGAGCTGACCGACTCGGGCTGCGTCGGCTTCTCGCAGGCCGACGTGGCACTGGCCAGCACCCAGGTGACGCAGCGCGCGCTGCAGTACGCGGCCACGTTTGGCTACACCGTCTGGCTGCGCCCGCAGGAGCTGCACCTGGGCCGCGGCGTGGCCGCCAGCGGCCCGCTGGCCACGCGCCTGGGCCTGGCCGGCGTGCCGGTGGCGGCCGAGACGATTGCGCTGCACACCATCTTCGAGCTGATGAAGACCACCGGCGTGCGCGTGCACCTGTGCCGGCTGTCCAGCGGTGCGGGCGTGGCGCTGGTGCGCGCCGCCAAGGCGCAGGGGCTGCCGGTGACCTGCGACGTGAGCATCAACTCGCTGCTGCTGACCGACATGGACATCGGCTACTTCGACAGCCGCGCGCGGCTGATCCCGCCGCTGCGCCAGGAGCGCGACCGCGCGGCGCTGGCTGCGGGCCTGGCCGACGGCACCATCGACGCGCTGGTCTCGGACCACACGCCGGTCGACGAGGACGCCAAGCACCTGCCGTTCGCCGAGGCCGAGCCCGGCGCGACGGGGCTGGAGCTGCTGCTGTCGATTGCGCTGAAATGGTCGCGCGACGCGCGCGTGCCGCTGCCCCGCGCGCTGGCCACGGTCACCAGCGCGCCGGCCGGCGTACTCGGCGGCGCGCTGGGCACGTTTGCCGCCAGCTGCGGGCGCATCACCGCCGGCGGCGTGGCCGACCTGGCCATCGTCGACCCCGAGGCCTGGTGGATCGTCGAGCCGAAGGCGCTGGCCAGCCAGGGCAAGCACACGCCGTTTGGCGGGCTGGAGCTGCCCGGGCGCGTGCGCATGACGCTGGTGGGCGGGCAGATCGCGTTCGAGGCACAGGGTTGACGCGCCGGCCCGAGGCAGGGCGCCAACGGTGGTGCTAGTCTTGCGCCCATGACCGAACGCAACGACATCACCATCTACCACAACCCCCATTGCAGCAACTCGCGCGGCGCGCTGGCACTGCTGCGCGAGCGCGGCATCGAGCCGCGCATCGTTGAATACGTGAAAGACCCGTTGACCGCGGCGCAGCTGCGCGCGCTGGTCGCGCAGGTGGGCACTCCGGTGCGCGAGCTGATGCGCAGCAAGGAAGACGCCTACCAGCAGCTGGGCCTGGGCGACGCGTCGGTGGGCGACGAGGCGCTGATTGCGGCGATTGCCGAGCACCCCAAGCTGCTCAACCGTCCCATCGTCGTCACCCCCAAGGGCGCGGCGCTGTGCCGCCCGCCCGAGCGCGTGCTTGATCTGCTGTAACCGCCATGCTGCTCTACGACGCACACAGCCCGGCACCGCGCTGCCTGCGCATGTTCTTGCTGGAAAAAGACCTGCAGCTGCCCGCCACCCTGGTCGATGTGTTTGCCGGCGACAACCGCGCTCCCGCCTACCTGGCGCGCAACCCGGCCGGGCAGACGCCGGCGCTGCAGCTGGACGACGGCACCGTGCTGGCCGAGGCGGTGGCGATAGCCGAATACCTCGAAGAGCTGCACCCCGAGCCCGCGCTGATCGGCCGCACCGCGGCAGAGCGCGCGTTCACCCGCCAGTGGTGGCGCCGCGTCGAGCTCAACATTACCGAATTCATCCACAACGCCTACCACTACGCCGAGGGTCTGGAGCGCTTTGCGCCGCGCATCCCCGTCGTGCCCGAGGGCGCGGCCGGGCTCAAGCGCGTGGTGCAAGATCGGCTGAAGTGGCTCGACGCGATGATGGGAGACAACCCCTGGCTGTGCGGCCAGCGTTTCACCTGCGCCGACATCTGGCTCTACGTCTGGCTCGATTTTGCCGACGGCGTGGGCCAGCCCTGGGATCGCAGTCTGCCGCGCATCGCCCCCTGGTTCGAGCGCGTCGCTGCGCGGCCTAGCGCCGCGGCCAGCAAGGCCTTGATGGCGGGTTGATCAGTCTGTCGGCAGGTGGGCGCGCCACACCAGCGTCGCCGCCGTCAAATCTTCCAGCGCGCTGCCCACGGCCTTGAACACGGTGACGGCGTCCTCACTCGTGCGCCCGGGGCGCTCGCCGCGCGTGAGCTGCTGCAAATTGGCGCGGATGTCGCTTGCCGCAAAGCGCCCGCTGGCAAAGGCGTCGAGCAGCTCACCGGCCTTGAGCGGCGCCTCGTCGGTGTCCACATACACCTCGCGGCCGGCAAAGCAGTCCACGTCGGCCTCTTTCATCTGCGGGGCAAAGCTGCCGATCAAGTCCAGGTGCACGCCGGGCTGCAGCCAGGCGCCGCGGATCAGCGGCGTGTGCGCCAGCGTGGCGCAGCTGATGATGTCGGCGCTACGCGCCGCCTGTTCCAGGTCGGTGGTGTAGCGGGCATCAAACCCTTCGGTGCGCAGCGCGTCGGCCAGCGCCTGGCCGCGCTCGGCGTTGGGGTTCCAGACGTCGACCTCGCGTATGCCCCGCACGGCGCGCAGCGCGCGCGGCACCAGCGCGCCGACGCGGCCTGCGCCCAGCAGCAGCAGGCGCCGCGCGTCTTGGCGCGCCAGATAGTCGGCGCCCAGCGCGGCGGCTGCTGCGGTGCGCCGCGAGGTGATCTCGTTGCCGTCGATCAGCGCCAGCGGCACGCCCGTCGTCGCGTCGTGCAGCAGGTAGGTGGAATGCAGCCCGGGCAGGCCGCGCGCGCCGTTGCCCGGAAAGATGTTGACCGTCTTGAGACCGTAGAAGCCCGCCTCGCTCCACGCCGGCATGATGAGGGTGGTGCCCTTTGCGCCCTGGCATTCGATGGCGTGGTTGTGGCGCAGCGGCACGCTGGCGCCCTGCGCAAAGGCGGCGCGCAGCGCGGCGATCAGGCGGTCAAAAGGCAGGGCGTCGCGGGTCTGCTGGGCGGTGAAGTGGTGCATGGGGGCGCTTTCTTCGCGTGCGGGTCAAAGAATTTGCTTGAGGAAGGCCCGGGCGCGCTCGGTGCGCGGCGCGGCAAAAAAATCCTGCGGCGGCGTGTCTTCCAAAATCACGCCCTGGTCGAGAAACAGCACGCGCTCGGCCATTTGCCTGGCAAAACCCATTTCATGCGTGACGCACAGCATGGTGATGCCGGTGTTGGCCAGCCGCACCATGACATCGAGCACTTCCTTGACCATCTCGGGGTCGAGCGCCGCCGTGGGCTCGTCAAACAAAATGATTTTTGGATCCATGCACAGCGTGCGGGCGATGGCCACGCGCTGCTGCTGTCCGCCCGACAGCTGTGTGGGAAATTGGCCGGTGAGGTGGGCCATACCCACTTTTTCCAGTCGCTCGCGCGCGCTTTCCTCGGCCTGGCGGCGGCTCATGCCCTTGACGCTCATGGGCGCGAGCGTGCAGTTGTCGAGCACCGTCATGTGCGGAAACAGGTTGAAATGCTGGAACACCATGCCCACGTCGCGCAGCGCCACCTGGGCGGGTTTGTCCTGGCGCGTTACGTCGGCGCCGTGAATGTGGATGCTGCCTTGCTCGATCTGCTCGAGTTGGTTGATGCAGCGGATCAGCGTGGATTTGCCCGAGCCCGAGGGGCCGCACAGGATGATGCGTTCGCCCTGGCGCACGTCCAGATCGATGTCGTGCAGCGCGTGGTAGCTGCCATACCACTTGTTCATGCCGCGGATCTGGATGACGACGGGCCGGTCGTCGCCGTGGGCGTCGGCACGGGGGCCGTGGTTCTGCTCGGTTGCAAGGGCGTCGGTAACGGACATGGTGGCTCACAGAAAACGCTGTGCCGCATACGGCACGGGGTTGCAGAAAGTTGGCTCGCCGCAGATGAGCTCGGCCAGCAGCCGTGCGCAGGCCGGGCCGAGCGTCAGGCCGTGGTGTGCGTGGCCAAAGTTGAACCACAGCCCCTGGTGGCGCGGAGCGGCGCCCACGATGGGGCGCATGTCGGGCGTGCAGGGGCGCCGGCCCATCCAGGGCTCGGCCTCGACGCGCTCGCCCAGCGGCCAGTAGCGGCGGGCGATGCGCTCGGCACGGTCGATCTGCACGTGGTTAGGCGGCGCATCGGGCAGCGCCAGCTCGACACCGGTCGTCAGGCGCAAGCCCTGCTCCATTGCGGCGAGGACAAAGCCCGCGCGCGAGTCGCACAGCGGATGCTCTGGCGCGGGTGTTTCGGGCGTGATGCGGTAGTGCAGGTGGTAGCCGCGTTTGTGCGCAAGCGGTAGGCGGTAGCCCAAGCGCCGGCACAGTGCACCGGCGTCGGGGCCCAACGCGATCACCACGTGCCGGGCGCGTAGTGTGGCGGCAGGCGTGTTCAGGCACCAAGCGCCGTCCTCGCTCTGGCGCAGGCCGCTGGCGTCGGCGCGCAGCACCGTGCCGCCGCGCCGTGCAAAGAGCTCGGCGTAGCCCTGCACCAGGCGAGCGGGGGCGCTTACCGTCCAGGGGTCGCGCCAGTGCAGTCCGCCAGCCATGGCCGCGCCGGGCGCAAAGCCGCTTTCGCGCGCCTTGAGCGCCGTGCCGTCGAGCACGTCGAGCTGCAGCTGGTGGCGCGCGGCCAGCGCCCGGCCTTCGGCCGCGGCTTGGGCAAACGCGCGCGGGGCGCGGTAGATGTCGATCCAGCCCTGCGTGCGCACCAGGTGCGCCAGGTGTGCCGCCTCGATCAGGGGCTGGTGCTCGCTCACGCAGCGCTCGATGAGCGGCAGCATGTCGTGCGCCGCGCGCTCGAGCGGTGCGGGTGCCGATTCGCGCCAATAGCGCCACAGCCAGGGTGTAAGCGCGGGCAGTGCGCGCCACTGGAAGTGCACGTCAGCGCGCAGATTGCTGGCATAGCGCAACAGCGCCAGCGGCGATTGTGGAAACGCATAGGGCACGACCGAAGCGCGCTCGATCAGCCCGGCGTTGCCGCTGCTGGTGCCGGTACCGGGATCCTGGCGATCGACCAGGCAGACCGACAGACCGCGCTGCTGCAGATGCAGCGCCGTACAGGTGCCGACGATGCCGGCGCCCAGCACCAGAGCGTCGTGCGAAGAGAAAGAGGTGATGGGGGGCATGGTCAATCGCCTCTTACCCGCTCAAGGCACTACGTGGCGCGACAGCCGCGCTTCGATGCGCTTGAGCGCGCGCCGGATGATCTCGACGATGATCAAATAAAGCACGGCAGCCCACAGATAGACCTCGAAGTCGAAGCTGCGCGAAAACGCCAGACGCGCCACGCCCATCACGTCGTACACGGTCACCAGCGAGGCAATCGCGCTGGCCTTGATCATCAAAATCAACTCGTTGCCCAGGGGGCCGAGTGCGACCAGCATGGACTGCGGCAGCACTACGCGCACCATCGTCGTGAAGCGGCTCAGGCCGAGCGCGCGGCAGGCCTCGTACTGCCCCTTGGGTATGGCCAGCAGGCTGCCGCGGAAAATTTCCGCCTGGTAGGCAGCGGTGTTGAGCGTGAAGGCGAGCACCGAGCAATACCAGGCATCGCGAAAAAACCACCACAGGCCCACGTCCTGCCAAAACCCGCGCAGCGACCCCAGGCCGTAATAGAGCAAAAACAGCTGGGCGAGCAGGGGTGAGCCACGAAAGAAGTAGATGTAGGCGCGGCAGGGAAGCTGCACGGCCTTGTTGCCGCTCATACGGCCCAGCGCCAGCATCCAGCCGAGCAGCAGGCCGAGAAAATAGGACAGCGCGACCAGCTTGATGGTGATGCCCAGGCCTTCGAGCATGCGTGCGCCGTAGCGCTCGAGCAGCTCAGGGTCGATGACATATCCGAGCAGGCTCATGACCAGTTCGCTCATCAGCGCGCTCCCTGTACGTGGCGCCCGAAGCGGCGCTCGGCGCGGTTGAAAACGACACCCGACAGCGCCGACAGCAGCAGGTACAGCAGGCAGCAGACGAAGTAAAAAAGCATGGGCTGTTTGGTGGCCGAGACGGCCAGGTTGGTCTGGCGCATCAGGTCGACGAGCGAGATCGTCGACACCAGCGACGAGTCCTTGAGCAGCGTCAGCCAGTTGTTGGACAGACCGGGCAGGGCGACGCGCATGAGCTGGGGCAGGATGATGCGCACAAACGTCGTGCGCCGTGACAGGCCCAGCGAGCGCGCCGCCTCGTACTGGCCCTTGGGGATGGTCTTGAATGCGCCCAGCCACACCTCGCTGGAGAAGGCCGCCAGCACCAGGCTGAAGGCGACGACGGCGGCAAAAAAGGCGTTGATGTGGAATTCGCCGGCGTAGCCCATGCGTTCGAGCAGGTGCTGGATGGCGATTTGCGCGCCGTAGTACACCAGCAGCAGCGTCAAAAGCTCGGGCAGACCGCGAAAGACGGTGGAAAACACAGTGGCGGCGGCGCGCGGCAGACGGCGCTTGGAGCGAGCGCCGACTGCCACTAGCAGGCCGAGCGGCAGGCCGATGGGCACGCAGGTGAGCGCCAGCGCTATGGTGACCAGCGTGCCCAGCAGCAGCGCGTTGCCCCATCCGCCTTGGCCAAAGGAAAGCAGGCTTAGCAGGTCAAGCATGTCGTCGTCCGGTCAATCGCGCGCGCTGGCGCTATTCAGTAGATATCGGCGCCGAAGTACTTGAGGGAAATTTTCTGGTAAGTGCCGTCGGCACGGATGTCCTTGATCGCCTGGTTGAAGCGCTGCTTGAGCGCGTCATCGCCCTTGCGCAGCGCAATGCTGGTGTCGCCCTCGGTGCCGGGGATTTCTCCCAGCAGCTTGCAGCAGCCCTCACTGTTTTTTTGCAGCCACTCAAGCAGCGGGAATTTGTCGTGCACCATGGCGTCAAGGCGCCCGGCAATCAGGTCAGCGCCGGCCTCGTCGGGCGTGGGGTACAGGCGCACGTCGGCGCCGGCCTTGCCGTAGACGTCCTCGGCGTACATGCCCTGCGTGGACGAAGACTGCGCGCCCACCGTCTTGCCTTTCATGTATTTGGCGTCTACGCCGGGGATTTTGGAGTCTTTGGGCACGGCGACGGCCAGGCGTGTGCGGTAGTAGGGGTCGGTGAAGTCGACGCGGCGCGAGCGCTCCTCGGTGTTCACCATCGACGAGACGACGGCGTCGAATTTGCGCGCCACCAGCGCCGGGATCATGCCATCCCAGTCTTGCGCGACCAGTGTGCACTTGGCCTTCATCGCGGCGCACAGGGCGTTGGCGATGTCAACGTCAAAGCCGTAGAGCTGACCCTTGGCATCGACGGCGTTGAACGGAGGGTAGGCACCTTCGATGCCGATGCGAATGGCGTCCTGGGCCTGCGCCGACAGCGCGCACAGCGCGGCAGCGGCGAACATGGTTTTGAGCGAAGTCTTCATGGTCTGGGTTCTCTTAGAGCGTTGAGGAGGTGGAGATGTCGGGCCAGCAGCGCTCGTGGCGCGCTGGCGGGTAAAAAGTTGGTCAAAGGCCGTCAGGTCAAAGCGTCGCGCGCCGAGGTGTAGCCGATGAAGGCGTGGTTCAGGCCGGCAATCTGCTCCAGGCGCTGTTCGGCGCTTTGGCCCAGGCGCACAAAGACTTCGTTGACCATCAGGTGCGCCAGCACCTGCATGGGCGCCGTGCATTCCCAGAATAGATCCAGCCCTGTGGGTACGCGAAACACCTCGGTGGCGCTGCTGTCGGCCCAGTCGCAATACATGTCGGTGACCAGCGTCACCGGCAGCCCCTCGTCGCGCGCCTTGCGGCACAGCAGCAGTGCGTGGCGCGAATAGCGCCGGGCATCAAAGACGATGAGCGCCGTCTCTTCGGGATCGGCCAGCAGCGCGTCGCTGTAGTGGCCCGCCCCGTTGTCTATCAGGTGCACGCCGGCGCGGATGTATTGCAGCAAATGCGCCATGCAGGCCGCCACGCCACGTTCGGTCTGAAAGCCTGCTACCAAGATGGTCTTGTAGAGCGCTAGGCGCTCGACCACGGGCTGCCACTGCGGCGAGCGTGTGAGCTCGTAGACGGCCACCTGAGCGGCAATGCTCAGTTCCAGGCTACGGCTATAGTCGCGCCCCTCCTGGCTGCGTCTTTGCAGGAAATCCTGCAGACGATCGCCCATCAACCAAGGGCTATCGCCCAGGTCGTCGCGCAGGTTGTGCTTGAGATCCTTGAAATGGCGAAAGCCCAAATGGCGGCAAAAACGCCCTACAGTGGTCTCGCTCAGCCCCAGCTTGGCCGCCAAGCTGGCCGATGTCTCGAAAGGCAGGCTGGCGAGATTGCCCAGCATGTAGCTGGCCACGTTGCGTTGCGACGCCGTGCCTTGTGCACGAAAGCGCTCCAGCCGCTGCATCACGCTGGTGGTGCCTGCTGGTTTTTCTACGCTGCCATGCAAGTTTTGTGTCATTTTTTTAATTTACGACGCAAAACTGGCATTGCGCACCCGGGGAATTCCCTAGATTTTTCTGCGACCAGGGGTAAGAACTTCTGGCAGGCCAAGAGTCGGTCGCGCCAGCGCCATGTTTCTGTGCAGCAAAGCTGGACAGCGGCTCAAAACTTCAGGCTCTTGAGGTGAATGCTGGTTTCGGTCGCTGCAATGCCTTTGATCAGGCGGATGCGCTCAAGCGCCTCGGCGAGCTCGGCCATGGTGAGCACGCGCAGCTGCGCGAGCATGTCCCAGCGGCCGTTGGTGTCGTGCAGCTCCGAGACGGCGGGCTCTCCCGACAGGGCGGCAATGATGCGCTGCGTCTCGTGTCCTTCGATGGCGATGCTGGTCCAGGCGACGATTTCCTCGGGCCGCGAGTCGGGCCGCACGCGGATGCTGTAGCCCAGGATGACGCCGCTTTGCTCCATGCGGGCGATGCGGTTGTTGACGGTGCCGCGCGAGACACCGAGCTTTTTCGCCAGTGTCGCCACCGAGGCGCGAGCGTCGCCGCGCAGCAGCGCCAGGATCTGGTGATCCAGGCTATCCATTGACAGTTTGTTCATCAAATAATGTCATTTAGTCAATAAATTGAGATTTTATAGATAATTTTGCCGCTATGAATTGATCTGCTCCGAGGGAACAATGGAGTTGTGACGCCGCATGCGAATTTTTTGCAGCGCGTCCGTAATCAAAAGCCATGAAAAAGGAGCGAAAAATGACCACATTCCTGTCCACCCACGACGTCAGCGCGCTGGTGCGCCGCCTGGGTATTGGCCAGACGCTGCGCCAGCTGGAGTCTTTCATCCACGCAGATTTTTTGCGCTGGGAGGCGTTCGACAAGGTGGCCCGCGTGGCCAGCCATTCCGATGTCGGCGTCATCGAGCTGATGCCGGCGGCCGACGACAGTTTGTACGCATTCAAGTTCGTCAACGGCCACCCGCTCAACCCGCGTGTGGGTCTGCCCACGGTGATGGCGTTCGGCGCGCTGGCCGAGGTATCCACCGGCCGGCCGCTGCTGCTCAGCGAGCTGACGCTGACCACGGCGCTGCGCACGGCGGCCACCTCGGTGATGGCGGCGCGCGTGCTGGCGCGCAAGAATTCGCGCGTGATGGCGCTGATTGGCAACGGCGCGCAAAGCGAGTTCCAGGCGCTCGCTTTTCACCACCTGCTGGGCATTGACACGCTGCGGCTGTACGACGTCGACCCCGGCGCCACGGCCAAGTTGCGCGCCAACCTGGCCGGTGTGGCGGGGCTTACGCTGATTGGCTGCGCCAGCGCCGCCGAGGCCGCGCGTGGCGCCGACATCGTCACCACCATCACCGCCGACAAGACCAACGCCATCATCGTCAACGAGGCCATGGTTGCGCCCGGCATGCACCTGAACGCCGTGGGCGGCGACTGCCCGGGCAAGACCGAGCTGGCGGCGGGTGTGCTGCAGCGCGCCAGCACTTTTGTCGAGTTCGAGCCGCAGTCGCGCATCGAGGGCGAGATCCAGCACATGCCGGCCGACTACGCCGTGCAGCCGCTGTGGCAGGTGCTTGCCGGCAAGCGCGCCGGCCGCAAGAGCGACGATGAAATCACCGTGTTCGACTCGGTCGGCTTTGCGCTGGAGGACTTCTCGGCTCTGCGCTTTTTGCACGCGCAGGCGCAGCAGCTGAAACTGGGGACGCAGGTTGAAGTCGTTCCCGCCATGGCCGATCCGAAGAATTTGTTTGGCGAGGCGCTGGGCGCGGCGCTGGCCAGCGGCGCAGGCAAGGTGGATTGCGTGCCGGTTTGAAACTTGCCTTCGTGATCCACATGCGCGCCCCGTACCGCGGGGCGTTTTGCTTTTCTCGATTTTTTGGAGCGTGCGCACGCTCCTAAGCGTGCCCTAAGCCTGGGCTTTCACACTGCCTACCCATCAGAGCAAACCTGTTGGAAAGGCAGACCATGAACACCCTCATCTCCACCCCCCGCAAGCTGGTCATTGCGCTGGTTGCCGCGGGCGCGCTGGGCGCTACCGGCGCCGGCCTCGTCAGCCACCGCATTGCGCATGCCGACGGCACCGCGCCGGTGGCGGCCACGGCCAGCGCGCCGGCGCCGCTGGTGGCCACGCAGTCGCTGCCCAGCTTCGCCGCCATCACGCAGAAATACGGTCCGGCCGTGGTCAACATCAGCGTGACCGGCACGCGCCATGAAGGCGGCGCGGCCGACGACGGCGGCGACGATGACGACCCCAACGCCCAGCTGTTCGAGTTCTTCAAGCGCTTCGGCATGATTCCGCCCGGTGCCATGCAGGCGCCGCGCGACGTTCCGGTGCGCGCGCTGGGCTCGGGCTTCATCGTCAGCCCCGACGGCGTGGTGCTGACCAATGCCCACGTGGTCAAGGGCGCGGACGAGGTCACCGTCAAGCTGACCGACCGACGCGAGTTCCGCGCCAAGGTGCTGGGCGCCGACGCCAAGACCGACGTGGCGGTGCTCAAGATCGACGCGCACGATCTGCCCACGGTGCGCCTGGGCAGCACCAGGGCCTTGAACGTGGGCGACTGGGTGCTGGCGATCGGCTCGCCGTTCGGGTTCGAGAACAGCGTCACCGCCGGCGTGGTCAGCGCCAAGGGACGCGCGCTGCCCGACGACAGCGCCGTGCCCTTCATCCAGACCGACGTGGCGGTCAACCCCGGCAACTCGGGCGGGCCGCTGTTCAACGCCCAGGGCGAGGTCGTGGGCATCAACTCGCAGATCTACAGCCGCTCGGGCGGCTACCAGGGCGTGTCGTTCGCCATCCCGATCGAGGTGGCCACGCGCGTGCAGCACGACATCCAGACCACCGGCAAGGTACAGCACGCGCGCCTGGGAGTGACGATCCAGGACGTCAACCAGACGCTGGCCGACTCCTTTGGCCTTGACAAGCCCGAGGGCGCGCTGGTGGCCGACGTGCAAAAGGGCAGCCCGGCCGACAAGGCGGGACTGAAATCGGGTGACGTGATCCGCAGCGTCGACGGCCAGCCCATCGTCGCCTCCAGCGACCTGCCGGCCATCGTCAGCCAGTCGCGCCCTGGCACCAGGATGGAGCTGGGCGTATGGCGCCATGGCCGCAGCGAGACGCTGAGCGCCACGCTGGGCAATGCCGCCGACAAGGCGCAGGCCGGCGCGGACAAGGACAAGGCGCAGTCCGACCACGGCCGCCTGGGCCTGGCGCTGCGCCCGCTGCAGCCCGACGAGGCGGCGCAGGTGGGCGTGAGCGACGGCCTGGTGATCCAGGGCGTCAACGGCCCGGCCGCGCGCGCTGGAGTGCAGCCCGGCGACGTGCTGCTGGCCATCAATGGCACGCCCGCGCGCGATCTGGCGCAGGTGCGCGCCATGGTGGCCAAGGCGGGCAAGTCGGTGGCGCTGCTGATCTGGCGTGACGGCGAGCGCATCTTCGTGCCGGTACGCCTGGGCTGACGGTCTGCTGCAGGCCCTTGCGCCTGCAGCGACGAAGGGGCGCAAGCCGCTATGCTTGCGCCCATGTTTTTTCTGGGGGTGGTTTGAGCCATGCGCCTGCTGCTGGTCGAGGACGACGCGATGATCGGCGAGGCCGTGCAGGATTTGCTGCGCGGCGAGCACCACGCGGTCGACTGGGCGCGCGACGGCCTGCAGGCCGACACCGCGCTGCGCGCCCAGGCCTATGACCTGGTGCTGCTCGACCTGGGCCTGCCCGGGCGCGACGGCCTGCAGGTGCTGCGCGACCTGCGCGCGAGAAAAGACCGCACGCCCGTCTTGATTGCCACAGCGCGCGACGCCGTGGCCGACCGCGTGCAGGGGCTGGACGCCGGCGCCGACGACTACCTGCTCAAGCCCTACGACCTGGACGAGCTGCTGGCCCGCATCCGCGCGCTGGCGCGGCGCGCCGCCGGCGGCGCCATGGCCTACGAGCACGCCGGCGTGCGCCTGTGCCCCGCGACGCGCGAGGCCAGCGTCGACGGCCGCAGCGTGCAGCTGTCGGCGCGCGAGTGGGCGGTGCTCGACCCGCTGCTGGCGCGCCCGGGCGCGGTGCTCTCGCGCGCGCAGCTCGAAGACAAGCTCTACGGCTGGGGCGAGGAGATCAGCAGCAACGCGGTCGAGGTCTACATCCACGGCCTGCGCAAAAAACTGGGTGCGGGCGCCGTGCTCAATGTGCGCGGCCTGGGCTACATGGTGCCCAGGGAGGCAGCGTGACGGCCCAGCCCGCCCCCCGCTCGCTGCGCACCCGCCTGCTGGCGCTGCTGCTGCTGGCCATTGCCGGCGTGGCGCTGGTGCAGGTGGCGCTGGGCTACCGCACCGCGCTGGCCGAGGCCGACGCGCTGTTCGACTACCAGATGCAGCAGATGGCCCAGGTGCTGCGCCCGGGCCTGCCGTCGCTGCCACCGGGCGAATACGGCCCGCTGGTGCAGGGGCAGGAGAGCCGCGAGTTCGTCGTGCAGGTCTGGTCGGCCGACGGGCTGCGCGTGTACGAGTCCAACTTCGGCCTGGCGCTGCCGCAGCGCGCGGTGCTCGGGTTTTCCAACGTGCGCGTGGGCGCCACCACCTACCGCGTGCTGTCGGTGCAGACTCCGCTGCAGGTCATCCAGGTGGCGCAGGATCTGGACGTGCGCCGTGCCATGGCGCGCCAGCTGGCGCTGCGCACTGCGCTGCCCACGGTGCTGCTGGCGCCGCTGCTGGGCTTTGTCGCCTGGCGCGGCGTGGGCGGTGTGCTTGCGCCTGTCGAGCGCGTGCGCCGCCAGGTGGCGCAGCGGCGCGCCGACGCGCTGGCGCCGCTGGACGGCGCCGGCCTGCCGTCCGAGGTGCGTCCGCTGGTCGACGAGTTCAACGCGCTGCTGGCGCGCGTGGGTCAGGCCTTCGAGGCGCAGCAGCACTTTGTTGCCGACGCCGCGCACGAGCTGCGCTCGCCGCTGGCGGCGCTCAAGCTGCAGGTGCAGGCACTGTCGCGTGCGCAGGACGACGCCGCGCGCCAGCGCGCCGGCGAGCGCCTGGGCGCCGGTATCGACCGCGCCACGCGCCTGGTCGAGCAACTGCTGGCGCTGGCGCGCCAGGAGGCGCAGATCGCCCAGGGCGAGCCGGCAGAGCCGCTGGTGCTGGCCGACCTGGTGCGCCAGTGCGTGGCAGACGCGGTGCACGCCGCGCAGCTGCGCAGCATCGACCTGGGGCTGGCGCAGCTGGCCGGCGACGCCGCGCAGGCTCGGGTTGCCGGCCATGTGCAGGCGCTGGCCATCCTGCTGCGCAACCTGCTGGACAACGCCATCAAGTACACGCCCGAGGGCGGGCGCATCGACGTGCAGTTGCGCGCCGAGGGTGCGCAGTTGCTGCTTACCGTGGACGACAGCGGCCCTGGCATTGCGCCGGCGCAGCGCGAGCGCGTGCTGCGGCGCTTTCACCGCGCGGCGGGCGCGCAGGGCGCCGAAGGCAGCGGCCTGGGCTTGGCGATTGCCGAGACCATCGCCCGCCTGCACGGCAGCGCGCTGGTGCTGGGCGACGCGCCGCAACTGGGCGGGCTGCGCGTGCAGCTGGCGCTGGCACGGCTGGCGGACGGCATGGATGGCACCGACGAGGGCGGAGCGTGATCCGCTGGATCGTCCTCTCGGGCCTGGGCCACGCCATCGTCGTGGCGCTGGGCCTGCTGCTGTATGTGCTGGGCACGCGCATCGGCCACCAGCGGCGCCATCCGTCGGCGGCGCTGGGCTGGGTGCTGGGCATGCTGACGCTGCCCTATCTGACCATTCCGCTGTTCCTGTTCTTCGGCTCGCGCAAGCTGGTGCGCCCGCGCCACCGCGCGCCTGTACCGGCGCACCACCCGGTGGCCGGCGCGCCCGCATGGGCCACGCAGCTGCTGGCGGGTCTGGAGCTGCCGCCGGCGCAGCCCAACGTGCGCATCGCGCTGCATGAGGATGGCGGCCAGGCGCTGGCCGGCCTGCTGGCGACCATCGATGGCGCGGTGCACCAGCTCGACGTCTGCACCTATGTGCTGGCCAGCGACGCCACCGGCCGCCAGGTGGCGCAAGCGCTGGCCGCCGCCGCCGCGCGCGGCGTGCAGGTGCACCTGCTGATCGACGCCATGGGCAGCCTGCTGGTCGGGCGGCGCCTGCTGCGCGAGCTGCGCGCAGCCGGCGTGCATGTGCGCCGCTTCATGCCGCTGCTGCACAACCCGCTGCACGGGCGCACCAATCTGCGCAACCACCGCAAGCTGGTCGTCGCCGACGGCAGGCGCCTGTGGAGCGGCGGGCGCAACCTGGCCTGCGAATACTTCGTCGACCGCCCGAATCGGCCTGCCTGGGTGGATCTGAGCTTCGAGATCGACGGCCCCGTTGCGCGCCAGGCGCATGTGCAGTTTCTGACCGACTGGCGCACCGCCCGCGGCCTGATGCTGCGGCGCATGCGCCGCGTCGACCAACTGCCGGACGCGGGTGCGCCGCGCACCGGCGCGCTGGCGCAGTGGCTGCCCAGCGGCCCCGACCACGCCGACGACACGCTGCACGCGCTGCTGCTGGCCGGCGCCTGGCATGCGCAGCGGCGCATCTGGCTGGTCACGCCGTACTTCGTGCCCGACGACGCGCTGCTGGACGCCTGGTGCCTGGCGTGCCGGCGCGGCGTCGATCTGCAGCTGGTGCTGCCGCGGCGCTCCAACCACCGCCTGGCCGACATGGCGCGCGAGCGGGCGCTGCGCCAACTGGCCTCCGCCGGCGCGCGGGTCTGGCTGTCGCCGGCCATGGTGCACGCCAAGGCGGTGCTGATCGACGACCAGCTGGCGCTTTGCGGCTCGCTCAACCTGGACGCGCGCAGCCTGTTTCTGAACTACGAGGCGATGACCGCGTTCTACGGCCCGGCGCAGGTCGGCTGGCTGGCCGGCTGGATCGACGCGCTGCGCACCGGCGCCCAGCCCTACGAGGCGCGCCGCCCGTCATGGTCGCGCGACATCGCCGAGGGAGTGGTGCGGGCGGTGGGGTTTCAGCTCTAACGCGCCCCCAGCGTGCGCGAGATGTCCTGTGCGGTGCGCAGCAGCTCGGGCAGCAGCTGCTCGCGCAGCGCCTCGGGGCTGGTGCGGCTGGCCTGGCCGCTGATGTTGAGCGCGGCGACCACTTGGCCGGTGGCGTTTCTCAAAGGCGCGGCGACCGAGATCAGGCCTTCTTCCAGCTCCTGGTCGACCACGCACCAGCCCTGCTGGCGCGCCTGGGTGATGCGCGCTAGCAGCGCCGCGTCGTCCAGCGCGGTGTGGGCGGTGAAGCGCTCGCGCGGCGCGGCGGCCAGGCGCGCGTGCAGTTCATCGTCGGGCAGGGCGGCCAGCAGCACGCGGCCCATCGACGTCCAGAACGCCGGCAGGCGCGAGCCCACGGCCAGGTTGGTGCTGATGATTTTGTGCGTGTGCACGCGCAGCACGTAGACCACGTCCAGGCCGTCGAGCACGGCGGCAGAGCAGGACTCGCGCACGCGGTCGGTCAGCGCCTCCATCATCGGCTCGGCCAGGTTCCAGATCGGGATCGAGCTCAGGTAGGCAAAACCCAGGTCGAGGATGCGCGGGGTGAGGCGAAACAGCCGGCCGTCGTTTTCCAGGTAGCCCAGGGTCTGCAGCGTCAGCAGGATGCGCCGCGCGCCGGCGCGCGTGAGGCCGGTGCGCGCGGCCACGTCGCTGAGCGTCTGCTGCGGCGCACTGGCGCTGAACGAGCGGATCACCTCCAGTCCGCGGGCGAACGATTGCACGTAGTTGTCGCCGGGCTTGTGGCTATTACTTACGGGTAAAGAGGTGTCATTCATGGTGATTTGTCCTAAAATTCATTATACGAACATTTGTTCTATATACGAACATTTGGGCTCAATCATTTTCGGCATCCAGGAGACGGCAGCACATGATCAACAAGATTGCAGATTCGGTCGCCCAGGCGCTGGAGGGCGTGCAGGACGGCGCCACGGTGCTCATCGGCGGCTTTGGCACCTCGGGCAACCCCATCGAGCTGATCGACGGGCTGATCGCCCAGGGGGCGCGTGAGCTCACCGTGGTCAACAACAACGCTGGCAATGGCGATGCGGGCCTGGCGGCGCTGCTGAAAAGCGGCCAGGTGCGCAAGATCATCTGCAGCTTTCCGCGCCAGGCCGACAGCTGGGTGTTCGACGAGTTGTACCGCACCGGAAAGATTGAGCTGGAACTGGTGCCACAGGGCAACCTGGCCGAACGCATGCGCGCCGCTGGCGCCGGCATTGGCGCCTTCTTCTGCCCCACGGGCTACGGCACCGAGCTTGCCAAGGGCAAGGAAACGCGCGAGATCAACGGCAAGCACTATGTGCTGGAGTACCCCATCTACGGCGACGTGGCGCTGGTCAAGGCCGAACGCGGCGACCGCTGGGGCAACCTGACCTACCGCATGTCGGCGCGCAACTTCGGCCCGGTGTGCGCGATGGCCGCCAAGCACACGGTGGCCACGGTGCACGAGCTGGTGGAACTGGGCGAGATGGATCCCGAGGCCGTGGTCACGCCCGGCATCTTCGTGAGCCGCGTGGTCAAGGTGCCGCGCGTGGCCACCCAGGCCGGCGGCATCCGCAAATAAGAGAACTCAGGAGATACCAGCGTGAGCAACTACCAAAAACGCAGCAAGACCGAACTCGCCCAGCGCGTGGCGCAGGATATTTTCGACGGCGCCTACGTCAACCTGGGCATAGGCCAGCCCACCCTGGTGGCCAACCACCTGCCCGCCGGCCGCGAGGTGGTGCTGCATTCCGAGAACGGCATCCTGGGCATGGGCCCGGCGCCCGCCGCGGGGCATGAGGACTACGACCTGACCAACGCCGGCAAGCAGCCGGTGACGCTGCTGCCCGGCGGCAGCTTTTTTCACCATGCCGACAGCTTCGCGATGATGCGCGGCGGCCATCTGGACATCTGCGTGCTCGGCGCCTTCCAGGTCAGCAGCACCGGCGACCTGGCCAACTGGAGCACGGGCGAGCCCGGCGCCATTCCCGCCGTGGGCGGCGCCATGGATCTGGCCGTGGGCGCCAAGTCCACCTGGGTGATGATGGATTTGCTGACCAAGACCGGCGAGTGCAAGGTGGTCAGGGAATGCAGCTACCCGCTCACGGGCCTGGCCTGCGTCAAGCGCATCTACACCGACCTGTGCACGCTGGAGTGCACGCAGGGCGGCCTGCGCCTGATCGACACCGTCGACGGCCTGACGCACGCCGAGCTGGAGCGCATCGTCGGCCTGCCCATCCGACAGTAGACGAATGCGCGGGCTGCAGCGCCGCAATCATTTTTTTTGCAACTTCGACCCTGGAGACACCATGACCCAAGCCCTGATCTGCGACGCGGTTCGCACCCCCTTTGGCCGCTACGGCGGCGCCTTGAGCAGTGTGCGCGCCGACGACCTGGGCGCCGTGCCCATCCACGCGCTGATGGAGCGCAACCCCGGCGTGGACTGGAAGGCCGTCGACGACGTGCTCTACGGCTGCGCCAACCAGGCCGGCGAGGACAACCGCAACGTCGCGCGCATGTCGGCGCTGCTGGCCGGCTTGCCCATCGACGTGCCCGGCGCCACCATCAATCGCCTGTGCGGCTCGGGCCTGGACGCGGTGGGCTCGGCGGCGCGCGCGATCAAGGCGGGCGAGGCGCGCCTGATGATTGCCGGCGGCGTGGAGAGCATGAGCCGTGCGCCCTTCGTCATGCCCAAGGCGGAAAGCGCCTTCAGCCGCGCCAACGCGGTCTACGACACCACGATCGGCTGGCGCTTCGTCAATCGGCTGATGAAGGCGCAATACGGCATCGACTCGATGCCCGAGACCGCCGAGAACGTGGCGGATGATTTCAAGATTGAGCGCGCCGCGCAGGATCGCATGGCGCTGGCCAGCCAGCAAAAGGCCGCCGCCGCGATTGCCGCCGGCCACCTGGCGCGCGAGATCGTCGCGGTGACGATCCCGCGACGCAAGGGCGATCCAATCGTCGTCGACCAGGACGAGCACCCGCGCGCCACCTCGATCGAGGCGCTTGCCGGGCTCAAGCCCATCGTGCGCGAGGGCGGCACGGTGACCGCCGGCAACGCCAGCGGCGTGAACGACGGCGCCTGCGCGCTGCTGCTGGCGAACGAAGAGGCGGCCAGGCAATACGGCTTGACGCCGCGCGCCCGGGTCGTCGGCATGGCCACGGCCGGCGTCGCCCCGCGCATCATGGGCTTTGGCCCGGCCCCGGCCGTGCGCAAGGTGCTGCAGCAGACAGGCCTGACGCTTGCGCAGATGGACATCATCGAACTCAACGAAGCCTTTGCCGCCCAGGGCCTGGCCGTGCTGCGCGACCTGGGCCTGAAGGACGACGACGCCCGCGTCAACCCCTGGGGCGGCGCGATTGCGCTGGGCCACCCGCTCGGCGCCTCTGGCGCGCGCCTGGCCACCACCGCGGTCAACCAGCTGCACGCGCTGGGCGGGCGCTATGCGCTGTGCACCATGTGCATCGGCGTGGGCCAGGGCATCGCCGTGGTGCTGGAACGCGTATGAGCGGCGAGCGCGTCCTCATCACTGGCGGCGGCGCCGGCATTGGCGCGGCCACGGCCGCGCGCTGCCGCGCCGACGGCTACGAGCCCGTGGTCATCGACCGCGACGTCAGCCACGCACCGGGCGGCATCGCGGCCGACCTGAGCGACGAGCAGGAGACGGCGCGCGCGCTGCAGCAGGCGCTGGAGGGCGGGCCCATCACCCGGCTGGTCAACAACGTCGGAGTCGTGCTGCCCGCCATCGCGCAGGAGCAGACGCTGGCGCAGTTCGACATGGCCTATGCGCTGAACCTGCGCTGCGCGCTGCAATGCCTGCAGGCGCTGCTGCCGGGCATGCAGGCGGCGGGTTTTGGGCGTGTCGTCAACATGTCCTCGCGCGCCGCGCTGGGCAAGGAGCTGCGCAGCGCCTACGCGGCAACCAAGGCCGGCCTGATCGGCATGACGCGCGTATGGGCGCTGGAGCTGGGGCGCCACGGCATCACCGCCAACGCCATCGGCCCCGGGCCCATCCGCACCGAACTGTTCGACCGCGCCAACCCGCCGGATGCGCCGCGCACGCGCGCCATCATCGACGCCGTCCCCGTCAGGCGCGTGGGAGAGCCCGAGGACGTGGCCCACGCCGTGTCCTACCTGCTGGACGCGCGCAGCGGCTTCGTCACCGGCCAGGTGCTCTACGTCTGCGGCGGCATGACCGTTGGCGTCGCCGGCGTGTAGCCACCGTCTTTTTTCGTTCTTCATTCTTTCTTGATGCCTGGCGACCTTGCCGGGCGGACACAACCACACCATGACCTTCCCGCACGACTCCCGCTTCCTGGCCCGCCGCACCGTCCTGGCCTGCCTGGCCGCCACCGCCGCAGCCACCCTGCCGCTGGGCGCGCTGGCGCAGAAAAGCTATCCGGCCAAGCCCATCACCATCGTCGTGCCGTTCGCCCCGGGCGGCACCACCGACATCCTGGCGCGCGTCGTCGGCCAGGCGCTGTCCAACGAGCTGGGCCAGCCCGTGCTGGTCGACAACCGCGCCGGCGCGGGCGGCAACATCGGCGCCGCGCTGGTGGCCAAGGCGCCGGCAGACGGCTACACGCTACTCATGGGCACCGTCGGCACGCACGCAATCAACCAGGCGCTGTACAAGAAACTGTCGTTCGATCCGATCAAGGACTTCGCTCCGCTGTCGCGCGTGGCCAACGTGCCCAACCTGCTGGTGGCCAACCCGCAGCGGCCGTACAAGACCGTCAAGGAGCTGATCGCCTACGCCAAGGAGCACCCGGGTCAGGTGGACTTCGGCTCCTCGGGCAGCGGCAGCTCCATCCATCTGTCGGGCGAGCTGTTCAAAACCATGGCCGGCGTGGACATGGTGCACGTGCCCTACAAGGGCAGCGCCCCGGCCGTCACCGACTTGCTGGGCAACCAGATCGGCATCATGTTCGACAACATGCCCTCGGCCATCCAGCACGTGCGCTCGGGCAAGCTGCGCCCCATCGCGGTCACGACGGCCAAGCGCTCGCCCGAGCTGCCCGACGTGCCGACGATTGCCGAGGCCGGCGTACCCGGCTACGAGGCCACCTCCTGGTTCGGCCTGTTCACCGTGGCCGGCACGCCCCAGCCCGTGGTGGACAGGCTCAGCAGCGCGCTGCAGAAAGTGCTGGGCGAAGACGCGGTCAAGGCCAAGATCGAGGAGCAGGGCGGCGAGCCGGTGAGCGAAACCCCCGCGCATTTCACGGAGTTCATCCGCACCGAGAACATCAAGTGGAGCAAGGTGGTCAAGGAGTCGGGCGCCACCGCCGGCTGATGCGCCGTGGCCTGCGGTAAGCAGGCGGGGCAGATCAGGCCCAAAAAAGCCGCAGCGTCTTGCGACCTGCGGCTTTTGTCTGGTCCCTCCGACAGGAATCGAACCTGTATCTGACGCTTAGGAGGCGTCCGTTCTATCCATTGAACTACGGAGAGCGAAACCCGGCATTGTAAAGGCTGGGTTGGCAACTTCCCGATGCGCAGGCTGCGTCCGCGGATCAACGGCTGTGCGGCGCCCGGGGGTAGCATGGTGGCTGTTTTCAGCCAAGCACAGGATCTCGCCATGTCCCAAGAGCGCCGCCATTTCGTCCGGGTTCCGTTTGTTGCGCCGGCGCTGCTGAGCGCTGCGACGCAGGAACTGCAGGTGCGCGTGCTCGACCTGTCGCTCAAGGGCGCGCTGGTGCAGGCCTTGGGGCCGGTGCAAGTGACCGCCGGGGCGCACTGCCAGCTGATGGTGCCGCTGGGTGGCGACGAGCACATTGGCATGGCGGTCGAGGTGGCGCACCTGGAAGGCGACACGCTGGGCCTGCATTGCCTGGACATCGACCTGGACAGCGTCACGCACCTGCGCCGCCTGATCGAGCTGCAGCTGGGCGATGCACAGCTGCTCGAGCGTGACCTGGCGCAACTGAGCGCGGCGCCCTGACGCTGCATGACGCGGCCCGTCCGAGGCAAGCTCAGGCCGGGACGCCCACGATCACGCTGGAGGCATTTGAACAGTGCAGCGGCCGGTGTACCGGCGGCCAGGCCCAGCGTGTCGGCGCTCTCGTTGGTGATGATGGCCGCGCCCGCCGCGCCGCCGGGCAGGCCGATGACCACCTCGGTGTTGACTGCGCCCTTGTGCACGCGCGCGACCTGGCCCTGCAGGTGGTTGCGTGCCGAGAACCGCACGCGCTTGTCGATGCGGTCGGCGTTCTCGCGGTAGTTGTCTGTGTCGGTGGGCACTTTCTTGGCGTCGCGGAAACCCTTGGGCAACGAAAAGCTGTCGGCCTTCAGGTACGACGCACCGATCCGGTAGTACCAGCTGCCCTGGTTGCCGCCCAGGTTCACCGCCGCCTTGCGCGCCTGGCCCGCGCCCAGGCCCAGAAGCGCGTCGCCCTCGAAAGGTTTGACCGGCTTGCGCGTGACCAGGTTGATCGCACCGCCCGGGGTGTTCGGGCCGTACAGCAGCGAGGCATCGGCCTTGGCGACGCGGATCTCGGCCAGGTCGAAGGTGGTGAAGCGGCCAAAGTCCACATAGCCGTCGTAAGGCACGTAGAGCGGCACGCCGTCGACGAACACAGGCACCTACCGGCTGGCGCCCATGACGCCAGCATCGTCTTTGCCCACCCGAGACACTGGCCGTGCCATATTGGTGCGATCGGTTTGCGCAAGGAGATATTCATGAGCGACGCCAGCCCCAGCGAGCTGCTGGAACGACAACACCGCGACATCGACGCCGGCATACAGGCCGTGGCCGAGGGCGGCGGCGACCTGCGGGCGCTGGGCGCGTCGCTGGATCTGCTGCGCCTGCATTTGTATATCGAGGAGGACATCTTGTTTCCGCCGCTGGAGCGCTCGGGCCTGACCATGCCGGTCTTCGTGATGCAGCGCGAGCACGGCCAGATGTGGCTGTTGCTTGAGCAACTGGCGGCAGCCTGCGGCGCGGGCGCGGATCCGGCCGCGCTCAAGGGCGACTGCGCCGAGCTGTTGCATCTGCTGCAGGTGCACAACCCGAAGGAGGAGCAGATCCTCTATACCGCCGCCGACCGCCTGGCCGCCCAGGCTGGAGACGGTACGCTGGCCAGCGACATCGGCCAAGCCGGGCTGCCCGGCGGCTGGGCCTGCAGGATGGCGCC
Organism: Comamonas faecalis; assembly: GCF_039538025.1. Lineage (NCBI taxonomy): Bacteria > Pseudomonadati > Pseudomonadota > Betaproteobacteria > Burkholderiales > Comamonadaceae > Comamonas > Comamonas faecalis. Next base: position 48,248 of record NZ_BAABBP010000002.1, on the reverse strand, counting down.
CAAGGGGTGAGGGCGGCGCCTTATTCCATTTCTATATCGATCGAGTACGCGAAGGCGAAGCGCAGACAGTGCTGTAGCACGACAAGCGAAGCCGACAAAGTAATCGGTTGATATAGAAATGGAATTAAAACCGCAATTCGACGCAATCGCTGGTGCAGTTGCCCGCCTGCTGCGCGCCCTCTGGCAGCGGCGCCGCGCGGTGCAGCACGGCGCGCGTGGGCGCCAGGCGGGCGCCGTCGACATCGAGCTGCGCCTGCACGTCCACCATCAATGAATAACCGCCGGCCTGCGCCGGCGGCCACAGCAGCGCCGCGGCGCCGTGGCGTGCCAGGTTGGCGCGCGTGTGCCTGCCCAGGCCATCGATGCGCAGAGCGCCGTCCGTCTGCAGCCGCACCCGCACCGGCGCTGCATGGGGCGGGCCGTCGCCGCCGTGGCTCAGCAGGTAGGCCAGTGTCCGCCCTTGCAGCGCCTGGGCCAGCGTGGCGGGGCGCGGTGCGGCCGCGGCGGTGTCGGGGGTGGTGGTCATCGGGCAAACCTTTGCTGGGCAGGGCATGGGCCGTCAGTCATAGCGCAGCGTGAAGATCAGGTCAACCGCGCTTTGCTCGCCGGTCTGCCCGCGCAGCGTCAGCTTGCGCGACAGGTCATAGAAGATGTAGAGCACGCCCATGGCGCCCGACAGGCTGTGCTCGTAGCTGATGTAGAGCTTGCTGGAGATGCGTTTGCCCAGCGTCAGCGCCGCGCCGTCCAGGCCTTCGTCGCTGCCCGGTCCCTTGATGCCAATTTCATCGAGTCCCAGGCGCTGCGCGATTGCACCGCTGTTGTCGGTGCCGCCCGACAGCAGCGCCAGCGCCGCCTGCTGCAGCACTGCGGCCTGGGCGCCGTCGCCGCTGCTGCTGCGCCCGAGCACCACCCAGGCGAGTTTTTCGGCGTCGGGCAGATCGGGCTCGGAGTACAGCTGCACGCGCGGCCTGCGCGCCGTGCCCGTGACCTGCACGCCCGCGCGCATGCTGATCTGCGGGCGCAGCGCCAGAATGTCCAGCGCCGGGTTGTCGTAGGCGCCCGAGAAGCGAATCAGCCCATGTTCGATGTCCAGCATCTGGCCCCAGGCGCGGTAGCGGCCCTTCACGGTCGTGATCTCACCGGTGATCTGCGGCTGGCCCTGCGTCGCGGCATTGCTGACGATGCGCAGCTGGCCGGCCAGCCGCGTGGTCAGGCCGCTGCCCTGCAGCGCGAAGTCGCGCCCCAGATCCAGCGTCAGGTCGATGTCGGGTGGCAGCGCCGGCTGCACCCGCGCGCCGCGCTCGCTGGCGTCGGCGTCGCCGGCGCGCACCACGTGTACGTCGTCGCCCAGCGTGGGCGCGCCCGCTTCGGGCAGCAGCAGCGTGGCCCGGTCGGTGGTCAGCGCGCCGCGCAGCGTCAGCTGGCGCTGGCGCAGCTGGGCGCGCAGGTCGCCCGACACGCTCATCTGCCGGTCGGCGCGCACCAGCACCTGCAGCGCCTGCGCCTGGGCGCGCAAGTCCATGCTCAATCCGTCCGCGCCCCAGGCCAGCGCGCCGCTGGCGGTCAAGGTGCCGCCGTCCTGCGGCGACGGCGTCAGGTTGCCGCTGGGCCCGGCGATGTAGGCGCCGCTGGCGCTGCCGCCATGCAGGCGCAGCTCCTGGATCACCAGGCGCTCGCCCTGCCACTGCGCGCGAAGGCGCCCGCGCTGCAGGTCGACGCCGTCGAGCAGCGAGCGCAGCGCCAGGTCGTCGGCGGCGATCTCGCCCTGCCACTGCGGGGCAGCGCGCGTGCCGGTGATGCGCGCCTTGGCCTGCACGCTGCCCTGGATGCGCCAGCCCGGCGGCGCCAGCAGCGACAGCACGCCCACGTTGGGCAGCTGCGCCTGCAGCTGGCCGTTCAGGGGCGCGTCCTCGCTCCACTGCCAGCCGTCGGCATTGCGGCTCAGGCGGGTGCTGGCCTGGGCGTCGACCTGGCCGGCGCTGGTGCTGTCCCACTGCAGGCGGGCGTTGATCTGCTCGCCCTCGGCGTTCAGTTGCAGCTGTGCCCGCTGGACGCCGGCGTCCAGCGGCGTGTCGGTGTCGGTTTGCAGCTGCAGGTCGCCGCCGGCCCGGGCCAGCTGCAGCGTTGCCTGCACGGTGCTGCCCAGCTGCACGTCCCAGTGGCCGTCCAGGCGCAGGCTGCTTTGCACGCCCAGGCCGGCCAGCAGGCCCTGGCCGTCCCGGTGGATGGCGTCGGCCCAGGCCAGCGGCAGGCCCAGCAGCTCGCCGCGGGTTTGCAGCTGCAGCGCCGCGCCCTGGCGGCTCTGGGCCAGTTGCAGCGGCTGCCAGCGCAGCAGCGTGGGTGCGTCCTGCGGCTGGCTGGACGGGGCGTTCAGCCGCAGCTCGCCCGCGCCCAGGTCGAGCTTGAGCGGCGCACCCTGCAGCGCCACGGCGACCGGCTGTTGCAGCGCCAGCTGCCACGGGCCGGGGTCGGCCCGGCCGGCCAGCCGGCTGCCCAGCGTGGCGTCGATCTGCAGCTGCTGCAGCCGGGCCTGCCAGGCGTCGGAGGGCAGGGCGCCGCCGCTGGCCTGCAGCTGCAGCCGCGCGCGCGGGTCGGCGCCCGGGCAGCCCTGCTGCAGCGTGGCGTCCAGCGCCAGTTCCAGCTGCTGCAGGCTGCCGTTCAGGCGCATGCTGCTGCCCTGCACGGCCAGCGCCGGCGCGTCGCCGGCCTGCCAGCGCAGCTGGGGCAGGTCCAGCTGCGCCTGCAGCGTGGCCCGGCCGGCCTGGGTGCGGCCCTGCAGCGCCTGTGCCCAGGCCTGCCAGCCGCCGCTGGCGCTGGCCTCCAGGTGGGCGTTGCCGCTGAGCTGGCCGGCAAGCAGTGGCGCCAGCGTATCGGCCGGCATGCCGGGCAGTTTGGCCAGTTGCGCCAGCCAGCGCTGGGTGGCGGCGGCGTCACGCCACTGCGCATCGACCCGGGCCTGGCCCTGGGTGGGGGCGAGCTTGCCGTCCAGCTGTGCCTGCAGGCCGGGCAGTTGCAGATCGAGCTTGCCGCTGCCCTGCTGCGCGCCTTCGGCCAGGTCGATGTGCAGCGCGCTGGCGCTTGCGTTGACCTGCAGCGCCTGCAGCTTCAGCTGCTCGACCAGCCATTGCGTGCCCTGCCAGCGGCCCTGGGCCTGCAGCTGCAGCGCGCGGTGGGCTGGTGCGCCGGCGGCGGTCTGCAGGCGGGCGCCAAAACCCAGGTTCTTGCCCGGCACGCCGCTGGCGCTGGCCTGGCCGCTGATGGCGGCCAGCGGTACGGCGGTGTGCAGCTGATCGGGGGCAATGCCGCGCAGGCTGGCCTGGGCGTCGAGCGCGCCGCCGTCGCTGTCGTAGCTGCCCTGCAGCTGCAGCCGGCCGCCGCCCAGCTCGGCGTCCAGCTGCTGCAGCGTCCATTGCGTGCCGGCCAGTTGCGCGCGCGCCTGCAGCGCGGCCAGCGGCAGGCGGGCGCTGTCCCAGGGGCCGGGGGCGCGGTTGTGCAGCTCGGCCTGCAGTTGCCAGCCGTCGTCGCCGGTGGGTTGCACCCGCGCCGTGCCGTTGAGGAGCGTGGCCGGCGCCTGTGGCCACAGCGCGGCCAGGTCCAGCGCCTGCAGCCGGGCGCTGGCCTGGTGCAGCGGCATGGCGGCCCAGGGGGCGATGTCGGCCTCGATGTCTGCCTGCAGCGGCGTGCCGGCTGCCGTGTCTGTGGGCGTTCCTGCGGGCGCGTCGCCCTGCGCATGGGCCTGCAGCTGCAGCCGCGCATTTGCACCGGCCAGCGTGCCTTCGAGCTGCGCCTGCAGCCGCGCGGTGAGCGGCTCGCTGCGCTCGGGCACTGGCGCCGTCAGCTGGCCCTGGAGCGTGGCGGTGAGCGCCATCGGCGCGCTGCCCTGCAGTTGCGCGTGCAGTTGGTAGCTGCCCTGGGCCAGCGCCAGCGCGTCGATGTCCAGCCGGTGCTGGTCTTCCTCGTAGCGGTAGCGCGCGGCCAGGCCGTCGATGGTGACGGGGCTGTTTGCGGCCCAGGTGATGCGCTCGACGCGCAGCGCGTCGACGGCGATGTCCAGCGGCAGCGGCAGTTGCTGCAGCGGCTCGGCGGGCTCGTCCGGAGCGTCGTGCGCCAGCGGGGTGAGCGTGAGTGTGCGGGCGGCGAGTGCATCGACCTGCAGGCGGCGCGACAGCAGCGCGCGCGGCTGCCAGCGCAGCTGTGCGTCTTCGGCCAGCACGTCCAGCGCGGGGCTGCTCCAGTGCAGGCGGTCGAGCTGCGCGCTGCCCAGCAGTGCGCCGTGGGCGCCTTCATAGTCCAGCGTCTGCTCCGCGGGCAGCCAGCGCTGGGCCCAGTGCAGCGCGGTGGCCAGCGACCCGTCGGAGCTGGCCCAGCCCAGCAGGCCGGCCAGCAGCAGCACCAGCGCCAGCATCAGGGCCGCCAGCGTGCCCAGCAGCCAGCGCACCAGGCGCAGTGGCCAGGCGCGGCGCGGCGCGGCGGCCGCCGGGGGCGGGGGGGGAGGTGGTGTTGCTGTCTTGGCCATGGCCATCAGAAGGTATAGCCCAGGCGCAGGTGCAGGCGCAGGCGGCGGTCGTGCACGCTCCAGGCCAGGTCGGTCTGCAGCGGGCCGACGGGGCTGTTCCAGCGCAGGCCTGCGCCCAGGCCGACGCGGTTCTGCACCTCGGTCGCGCTGTTGGAGACGCTGCCCGCGTCGATGAACAGCGCGCTTTCAAAGTCGGTGCGGTTGCCGCGCAGCTCGATGGGGCGCTGCCACTCGACGCTGGCCACGCGCAGGTAGCGTCCGCCGTAGACGGTGCCGCTGTCGGTGCGCGCGCCAATGCTGCGCCAGGCGTAGCCGCGCACGCTGGTATCGCCGCCGGTGACGAACAGCTGGGTGACCGGAACGCTGGCGTTCTTGCGCACCCACACGCCGCCGCCCTCCAGGCGCAGTGCCAGGCGGCTGCTGCGGTGCACGTTCTCGCCCAGGTCGACGCGGCCCAGCGGGACAAAGCCCTGCCAGCGCGCAAGCAGGCGGATGAAGGGCTCGCTGCTGGGGTGCAGCGTCTGTCCGATGCCGGCGTCCAGCGCCAGGCCCCAGCCGCGCGTGGGGTTGGTGCGGCGGTTGAAGTACTGCCCGCTCCAGCCCCAGTGCGCGCTGACTGACGAGCTGCCCTCGGGCGCGTCCACGCCCTGGCTGCTGGCGCTGTCGCCCTGCAGGTACAGGCTGCGGCTGATGTGGCCGTCGTCCTTCTGGCGCCCGGCGCGCAGCTGGCCGCTGCGCACCATGTAGCTGCCGGTGGTCTCGCGCAGCAGCTGCGCGCCGGTGAACCAGCGCCAGCCGTCCTCGCCGGGCAGCGCCAGCCAGTCGGTGGCCGCGCGCTGGTGGTTGCGCTCCAGCTCGATGGTGCTGCGCGCTTGCCAGCCCAGGCCGGGCAGGCGGTTGTGCGTGTGCTGCAGCGACAGGCGCGGGCCGCTGTCGGTCGTCAGGCCCACGCCAAGCACCAGCTTGTTCTGCGGCGCCTCGGTGGCCTGGGCGACGACGGGCGCGCTGCGCTCGCCCTGCGCGTCGGTGGCCGTCGCATGGCTGGTGTCCAGCTTCAGGAAGACGGTGTCGAAATAGCCGCTGGCGGCCAGGCGCTGCTGGGCGTCGAGCAACGCTGTCTCGCTGTAGGGCTGGCCGGCGGGCAGGCGCGCCAGGTTGGCCAGGCCCTCGGCGTCGTAGCGCTGCAGGCCCTGCAGCTGCAGCGCGCCCAGGCGGTAGGCGGGGCCGCTGTCGTAGGTGACGGCCAGCTGCGCGCGGGCGTGGTCGGCGTCGATGCGCGCGCTGCTGTCGGCGATGCGCGCCGTGGGGTAGCGGCGCGCCTGCAGGCGGCGCAGGCCCTGGGCCTTGGCGTCGTCCCAGCCGGCCTGGGTGAAGGGCTGGCCCACGGCCAGCGGCCACTGGCGCTGCAACTGCTCGCGCCGGCGCGCCAGCTGGGCGTCGGCTGCCTCGCCGTTCACGTCAATGTCCACCGCGGCAACTTCGGTGCGCACGCCCGGGCGCACCTGCACGGTGACGGTGGGGTGGGCGCCGTCGCCGGCATCGACCGTTACCGCGGGGCTGAAATAGCCTTGCGTGGCCAGCAGCTGGGCCGCGTCACCCCCGGCGGTGCCCAGCAGGCGGCGCAGCTCGCCGGGCTGCAGGTCGGGCAGGTGGGCAAAGCGCTGCAGCTGCAGGTGGCGCGCCAGCAGCGCCTTCAGCGTGCCGTCGGCGTCACCGTCGACCTGCACGGCCAGCGTGAACGCGGCCGCGCGCGTGGTCGCGCCGGCCTCGGTGGTGTCCTCAGCGGCGCTGGACGGCGCACTGGCGCAGCCGGCCAGCCAGGCCGGAAGCAGCATCAGAAAAAGCACCGCCGGCCATCGGGCCGGCGGTTGCAGCACAGGCATGTCGTTGGGCGAGAGTCTGGAGGGGGAGCTTATTTTGACAGCAGCCGCATCGCGTCTTCCAGCCCCTTGAGCGACAGCGGGTACATCCGGCCGCCCATCAGCTGTTCGATGATGGCAATGCTCTGGCGGTACTGCCATACGCCCTGGGGCTCGGGGTTGATCCACGCGTGTTGCGGAAAGGCGTGGGTCAGGCGCGTGATCCACTCGGCGCCGGGCTCCTCGTTCATGTATTCGACGCTGCCACCGGGCTGCAGGATCTCGTAGGGGCTCATCGTTGCGTCGCCGACGAAGATCAGCTTGTAGTCCTTGTTGTACTTGCGGATGATGTCCCAGGTCGGGAATTTCTCGGCAAAGCGGCGCCGGTTGTTCTTCCACATGAAGTCGTAGACGCAGTTGTGGAAGTAATAGAACTCCAGGTGCTTGAACTCGCTCTTGACCGCGCTGAACAGCTCCTCGACGCGCTGGATGTGGTCGTCCATCGTGCCGCCCACGTCCATCAGCAGCAGCACCTTCACGTTGTTGTGGCGCTCGGGCACCATCTTGATGTCCAGCCACCCGGCGTTGGCGGCGGTGCTGCGGATGGTGCCCTGCAGGTCCAGCTCTAGCTCGTTGCCCTCGCGCGCGAACTTGCGCAGGCGCCGCAGCGCGACCTTGATGTTGCGCGTGCCCAGCTCCTGGCTGTCGTCGTAGTCGCGGTAGGCGCGCTGCTCCCACACTTTGACCGCGCTCCTGTTCTTGCCCGGCCCGCCGATGCGCACGCCCGCCGGGTTGTAGCCGCCGTGGCCAAACGGGCTGGTGCCGCCCGTGCCAATCCACTTGCTGCCGCCCTGGTGGCGCTCTTTCTGCTCCTCCAGGCGCTTCTTGAGCGTCTCCATCAGCTCGTCCCAGCCCATGGCCTCGATGGCAGCCTTCTCCTCGGGCGAGAGCTCTTTTTCGAGCATCTTGCGCAGCCAGTCGGCGGGAATCTCCTTGGTGAAGTCCGCCAGCATCTCCACGCCCTTGAAGTAGGCGGCAAACGCGCGGTCGAATTTGTCGAAATGCTTCTCGTCCTTGACCAGCGCGCAGCGCGCCAGGTAGTAGAAGTCGTCCAGGCTCCAGGCGTCCTCGCTCTTGGGGCCGACGACGCCAGCGGCCAGCGCCTGCAGCAGGCCCAGGAATTCCTTGACGGATACCGGCAGCTTGGCGGCGCGCAGGGTGTAGAAAAAATCGATCAGCATGGTGGATCAGGCTCCGGGCCAGCGCGCAGGGCTTTGGCGGAAGTGCACGCAGGCGAGAATGCGCACCGTGCGGCCTTCCACCTGGAAATGAAACGCATAAGGAAAACGATCCAAAAAGGTACGGCGGACGTCGGCGTATTCGACCGCGTGGATCAAGGGATTGCGCGCCAGCCGGTCTTTTTGCAGCATGGCCCGGCGCAAAAATTCCGTGCCCAAGCCTTCGGACTGCTTTTCGTACCAGAAATACGCGTCTGCCAAGTCGTCTTCGGCCCCTGGGTCGAACTCCACCACATAGGTCACAGCCGCACACCCAGGGTCTGGATGATTTCTTCCAGCGATTTTCCCTGGCCGGGATGGCTTTGCCGCCAGGCGGCGCGGCGCAGCACCTCTTTTTCCGTTGCCTCAGGGATCGGAACCTGCGCACGCGTGCGCGCAATGTCGTCCCACAAGGCCTCCACCAAGTCCAGCTTTTCTGCGGGAGTCAGTTTTTCGATTTCCTGGTAGATGGCATTCATAAGGATCCCCTGGGGTTCGTTCAATCAGGTTCCATTGTGGCGCGTCAGCAAATACAACAGCTGCGCCCGGGCCTCGGGCCATTCGCCGGCGCGCATGCTGTACATCACGGTGTCGCGTATCGTTGCGTCGCGGCGCAGCGCGTGGCCGCGGATCACTCCATCCTTTTTCGCACCCAGGCGCTCGATGGCACGCTGCGACGCAAAGTTGTAGTTGTCGGTGCGCCAGCCCACTACGTGGCACTGCAGGGTGTCGAAAGCGTGGCCCATCATCAACAGCTTGGCGGTGGTGTTGACGTGGGTGCGTTGCACGCTTTTGGCGTACCAGGTGTAGCCAATCTCCACGCGGCGCACCGCGGGCATGATGTCGTGGTAGCTGGTGCTGCCAAGCACCCGGCCCGTCGCCTCGTCGACCACGGCAAATGCAAAGCGGCTGCCCGCCTCGCGCATGGCCAGCGCCTGCTCGATGTAGGCACGCGTCTCGCCGGGCCCGGGCACGCTGGTCACGCGGATGCGCCACAGCTGGCCGTCGGCCGCGGCGGCGGCGAGGCCAGCCTCGTGCGCCAGCGCCAGCGGCTCAAGTCGCAGGCCGCCCTGGATCAGGGTGACGGGTTCGACAAAGGCCACGGAGGTCACCGGTTCCTCTGGTTCATGTAGACCAGCTTCTCGAACAGGCTCACGTCCTGCTCGTTCTTGAGCAGCGCGCCCACCAGCGGAGGCACGACCACCTTGCTGTCGCCGCTGTGCAGCACCGACGGCGGAATGTCCTCGGCCACCAGCAGCTTGAGCCAGTCCAGCAGCTCGCTGGTCGAGGGCTTTTTCTTCAGGCCGGGCAGGCCGCGCACGTCGTAGAAGGTCTTCATCGCCGCGCCCAGCAGCTCGCTCTTGAGCGTGGGGAAATGCACGTCGACGATTTGTTTCATCGTCTCGGCCTCGGGGAACTTGATGTAGTGGAAGAAGCAGCGGCGCAGAAAGGCGTCGGGCAGCTCTTTTTCGTTGTTCGAGGTGATGAACACCAGCGGGCGGTGCTTGGCACGAACCATCTCGCGCGTCTCGTAGCAGTAGAACTCCATGCGGTCGAGCTCGCGCAGCAGGTCGTTGGGAAACTCGATGTCGGCCTTGTCGATCTCGTCGATCAAAAGCGCCACCGGCTGCTCGGCCGTGAAGGCCTGCCACAGCACGCCACGGACGATGTAGTTGTGGATGTCCTTGACGCGCTCGTCGCCCAGCTGCGAGTCGCGCAGGCGGCTGACCGCGTCGTACTCGTACAGGCCCTGCTGCGCCTTGGTGGTGCTCTTGATGTGCCACTGCAGCAGCGGCATGTTCAGCGCCTGCGCCACCTCCTCGGCCAGCATGGTCTTGCCCGTGCCGGGCTCGCCCTTGACCAGCAACGGGCGCTGCAGCGTGATGGCGGCGTTGACGGCCAGCATCAAATCCTGCGTGGCTACATAATTCTCGGAACCTTGAAACTTCATGGGGAGCGAATAGGGAAATCGTTGATAAAAAGACTTGACAGCAGCTACCTATAATGGCCTGCAGACAAGGCGGAGACAACCAATCACCATGATTGTGCACACAAAATGAACAAAGCATTGACCACTCTTTTTGCCCTGGTTGTCGCAAGTGCGACCGGCGCGCTGCAGGCGCAGGAAATCCAGGGCAATGCGCAGGCAGGCGCGCAGAAAAACGCCATGTGCATCGGCTGCCACGGCATCGTGGGCTACCAGGCCAACTTTCCCGAGGTCTACAAGGTGCCGATGATCTCGGGCCAGAACGCGGCCTACATTGCCGCGGCGCTGGAGGAATACAAGAAGGGCGGGCGCAAGCATCCGACGATGCGCGGCGTGGCCGAGAGCCTGAGCGAGCAGGACATTGCCGACCTGGCCGCCTACTACGCCAGCCAGGGCAAGAGTGGCGATCTGCCCGCGCCGCCGACGCGCCAGCCCAGCGCACAGGTGGCGCAGCTGCTGCAAAAAGGCGCTTGCGTGTCCTGCCACGGCGACAACTTCGCCAAGCCCATCGACCCCAGCTACCCGGAGATTGCCGGCCAGCAGGCCGACTACCTGTTTGCCGCGCTCAAGGCCTACAAGGACGACAGCCGCCAGTACGTCGGGCGCTCCAACGCGGTGATGGCGGGCGTCGCCACGCAGTTCTCCAACGCCGAGCTCAAGGCCCTGGCCGGCTACATCGGCTCGCTGGACACCCACCTGCAGGTCGTGCCGCAGTCGCGCTTTCGCTGATTGCATCGCCTGAATGCAAAAACCGCCGAAGGCGGTTTTTTTGTTGGATCGACCTACAACTCAATTGGTGCATCCATCGCGGCGAGGGCGCCGCTCCCACGCAATGTTGGGCAATCGCCACCTGCGAGGTGCCAAACCCTGTTGTGGGAGCGGCGCCCTCGCCGCGATGCGGTCAAAAACCCAGGCTGGCCAGCAGGTCGTCCACCTGCGACTGGCTGGTCACGACGTCGGCGGCATTCTCGGGATTGACCACCGGGCCTTGCAGATGCTCGTCGCGCGGGGCGGGCGCAGATGCAGATGCGGGCGGGACTGCGTTTGGCGGCGCGGTCTGGATCAAGAGCTGCACCAGCTGCTCCTCGATGGTGGCCGCCAGGCTGACCACGCGGGCGATCACCTGGCCGGTCAGGTCGTGAAAGTCCTGCGCCATCATGATCTCGGTCAGGTGCACGTCGGCCTCGCGCGAGGCGACCTGCATGTCCTGCAGGTAGTTGTACAGCTGGCCCTTGGCCACGGTAGCCACCGGGTTGGCCACCAGCTGCCGCTGCACCTGTTCGGTCTCGCTGGTGATGCGGTCGTGTAGCGTCTTGGCCATCTCCACGCGGCCCAGTACCTTCTCGGCGGCCTCGCCGGTCAGGCGGGCAATGTAGGACAGGCGGCTTTGTGCGTCGGGCAGTTCGCCCATGGTGCCGCGCAGCTGGTCGGCGTAGCCCAATTCAGTCAGAGCGCCGTGCAGCTGGCGCGTGAGCAGGCCCAGGCGCTGGTGCACGTCGTCGGTGGCCAGAGGCTGCGCCGAGAGTGCGGGTTCGGAATCCTGCATGCTCACAACCCCATCTTTTTCAGGATCAGCGTGACTTTTTCTTCCAGCGTTGCCTTGGTGAAGGGCTTGACGATGTAGCCGGCGGCGCCGCCCTGCGCGGCGGCGACGATGTCCTCCTTGCGCGCCTCGGCGGTCACCATCAGCACCGGCAGGTGCTTGAGCTTGTCGTCCTTCTTGATCTCGGCCAGCAGCTGAAAGCCGTTCATGTTGGGCATGTTGATGTCGGTCACGACGAAGTCGAACTTGCCGTTGCGCAGCTTGTTGAGCGCGGCCACGCCGTCCTCGGCCTCGTCGGCGTCGGCAAAACCGCTCTCTTTGAGCAGGTTGCGCACGATGCGGCGCATGGTGGAGAAGTCGTCAACGATCAGAAAACGAAGGGCAGTGGACACAAAAGACCCTTTCGGTCAGGAAGTCGGGGCGGTGGAAGGCGAAAGCAGGCTATTGTCGTTGGCGCCAATGATAGTGACAAGACGTTACTGACTCGTCGCCGCGGGGGAATTGTCTTGCGTGGGCTGGGTTGGCAGCGTGAGGGTGGGCATCTGGGCGCTGCGCATGCCCATCAGCCGCTCCTCGGCCTCATGCGTCAGCACGGTGATGGTGATGCGCCGGTTCACGGCGGCGCGCGGCTCCTGCGGCTCCAGCGGGTCGCTGGCGGCCAGGCCCACGACGCGCGCCAGCTTGTCGTCGGGCATGCCGCCGGCCACCAGCTCGCGGCGCGAGGCGTTGGCCCGGTCGGCCGACAGCTCCCAGTTGCCGTAGCCCCGGTCGCCGTTGCCGTAGGGCGTGGCGTCGGTATGGCCGGCCAGGCTCAGGTGGTTTTCCACGCCGCCCAGCGCCGCACCAATCGATTGCAGGATCTCGCGCATATAGGGTTTGACCAGCGCGCTGCCGCTGTCGAACATCGGGCGGTTCTGCTCGTCGACGATCTGGATCTGCAGCCCGTCGGGCGTCACGTCGATGCGGATTTGCGAGCGGTACTCATTGAGCCGCACGTTCTCGGTGATCATCGCGTCGATCTTGGCCTGCAGCGCGCGGATGCGCTGCGCATCCAGCCGCGCCTGCTGCGCGCGCCGATCCAGGTCCAGGCGCTTTTGCGTGTCGTCGGGCGAGTCGGAGCGGCGCACCTGGCCGTGCACCTTGGCCAGGTCGGTGCCGCCGCCGGGAATGATGCTGGAGCTGTTGCCCGCACCGTCGCCGCCTTGCATCGCCACCTTCAGCGGCGAGGCAAAGTAGGCGGCAATGCCTTGCAGGTCGCCCTTGGCCGTCGAGCCCAGCAGCCACATCAGCAGGAAGAACGCCATCATCGCGGTCACGAAGTCGGCGTAGGCGATCTTCCAGGCGCCGCCGTGCGGCTTGTGGCGCTGCTTCTTGCCGCGCTTGATGATGATGGGCTGGAGCTTTTTCTCGGCCATGGCGCACGCCTACACGTTCACTTCTTGCCCTTGACGTGGTTTTCCAGCTCGGCAAAGTCCGGCCGGTCGCCCGAGAACAGCACCTTGCGGCCAAACTCGATGGCCGTCGCCGGGTTATAGCCCTGCATGCTGGCCAGCAGCGTGCTCTTGATGCATTCGTACTGCTTGGCCGCGTCGTCGGCCTTCTGCTCCAGCAGGCCGGCCAGCGGCTCGGCCACGCCATAGGCCAGGAAGATGCCCAGAAAAGTGCCCACCAGCGCCGACGCAATCATGCCGCCCAGCACCGCCGGCGGCTGGCCCACCGAGCCCATGGTGTTGACCACCCCCAGCACGGCGGCCACGATGCCGAACGCCGGCAGCGCCCCGGCCAGCCGCGTGAGCGCCGCCACTGGCGCATGCGCCTCCTGGTGGTGGGTCTCGATCTCGCTGTCCATCAGCGCCTCGATCTCGTGCGCGTTCAGGTTGCCCGAAACCATCATGCGCAGGTAGTCGGTGGTGAACTCCAGCACGTGGTGGTCGCTGCCGACGGTTGGGAATTTCTTGAACAGCTCGGAGTTGTGCGGCTCCTCCACATCCGCCTCGATCGCCATCAACCCCTCCTTGCGCGCCTTCTGCAGGATCTCGTACAGCATGGACAGCAGCTCCATGTAGCGCGCCTTGTCGTACTTGCTGCCCTTGAGCGCCGAGGGCAGCGCCGACATCGTGGCCTTGAGCACCTTGGGCTGGTTGTTGACCAGGAAGGCGCCAGCGGCCGCGCCGCCGATCGTGATGATCTCGAATGGCAGCGCCTCCAGCAGCACGTTGATGTTGCCGCCGTGAGCGACGAACACGCCGAAGACGCAGCCGAAGGTGACGATGAAGCCGAGGATGACGAACATGAATGCAGGGGTGCGTGGGGCCGGCGAAAGTGAAGACGTGAGAGAAGCTTATCAAAGGTATCGGAATGTATTGACCACACTTGAGCCGTGATTGCCGGCCATTTGCCGGGTTTGGGCATGACCTGATGGGCTACCAGACGGGCTGAAGCAAGGCTATTCCTGCCATTCAAAACGCTGCCCGCCGCTCTTGCCCAGCATCGTCACGCGGTCGCTGCTGGCCTTGCAAACCCATTCCTGGCGTGAGCGTTCCAGTGCCTGTGCATCGGCAAAAAGAGCATCTGGTGTGAGCGCGACGGCGAGCGCGCAGCGGGGTGCGCGTACCGACTCATACCGAATCCACTCGATACCCGCTTGCTCGGCAGCAGCGGCCAGCGCATGGGTGGCGCCGTAGTCGCTTGGGTGCTTCCACAGGTGGGAAAACGCAACCCACGGCGGTGCCATCAGGTCGATGGCGTGGCCGCGCACAGAGGCCTGGTAGAACGTGTGCTCGGTGATCAGTGCGTCGCCGGTGGTCAGCCCGGCGCTGTCCAGAACAAAGCGCATGCGCCAGTACGCCACTTCCGAGCAGGCCCCCTGCAGCGTCGATGCGCCATACCACAGGCCGCCATGCCCGGCGGGGCGAAAACGCGAGCTGTGCTGCGGAAAGTAGCGGAACGGGCTGAGCAGCAAATAATGCTTGGCCGTGGCGCTGTGCACGGCGGGTGGCTTGCTGGCTTCCAGCAATTGCTCAAGCAGTTCCTGCTCCTGCGCCGTGTCCACGAGTTTCATCGACGCTGCAATGTGCTGTGTCTCCACGCCACGCCAGGCGCCTTCCATGCACAGGCGGCTGGCGTGTGTGCTCAGCCAGGCACTGTCCCACCAAAGAGGCTGCGTCATGCGGCGGCGCGCATCCCGTCAAGATAGGCAAGCGTGCGCACCAGGCCGTCAGCCTTGCGAATGAGCTCGCGCGGCACGCCCAGCAAGGCCTTGTTGTAGCTGCCCATCCAGCGCTGGCACTGCGCCGGGTCACCGCCGACCAGTGGGTCGAGCGAGCGAAACACCCGCACCAGCATCAGCGCCAGCTCGCCTTCTTTGGTTTGCGGATCGATGGGCCTGGCGCTGGTCTTGAGCCGTGAGACCGTCGCTTCGCTCACCCCCAGTGCTGCACCCAGATCGGCGGGGGACAGGCCCAGGCGCTCGGCCGCGCTGAGCGTCGCTTTGGTCAGCACGGCCGATGCCTGCGGATGCATGCGTGGATGGGCCGACATGGCGAGTCCTTCAGATTTGCTATCGAGGAACTCAATGGTACACAAACAGTCGCGAAAGCGTTTCTATTGAAATATTTTATTGTTTTTGTTTCGAAAGAAAATCATCGAAAGAAATACTCGGAACCCAGACGTTTGATGTCGTCTTGTGTGAGTGACGCTTTGCTGGCCACGGCCCACAAGTCGTAGCACTCTGGACGGGCCAGGGTGCCGACGCCGTTGAACCCGGCTCCGAGCAGGGTGGCGCGCAACACATCCTCGGTGAATCCGCAGCGGTGCGCCATAAACAGGTTGCCGTTCGCCATGGGCGCACGCCAGCCGTACAGGATGTCGATGGGGGCAATTGGTATGCTTTGCGCCGTGTGGTAGGCCGGTTCCACCAATTTGCCCTGTGCAACGAGGGAGCAGACGGATTGCAGATCGGGGCAGGTGATGATGGCAAAGCCATCGGGCTTCAAGACGCGCAAAAATTCGCTCAGGGCCACAGGCACCTCATGTGCATAAAGATGCTCGATGTTGTGGCTGGAGAAGATGGCGTCGACGGAGGCATCGGCGACACCCGACATATCGGTCATCGTGCCGACGATGTCGGGTGCGACACTTTCATCGATGTCCAGACGCAGCTCCTGCCAGGCATCGGTGTTGAAACCACGGGTGGTGCTGTCCTTGCGCTGCGCCCCGCAGCCGACGTGAAGAAGGGTTTTCATGGCTTGTACTGATTGGATGTGTGGCAATTCAAGTTGGGCGATCACCGTTTGATGACCAGACCTTGGCCGGTGGGCAGCGGCATGACGCGGTAGCCGCGCGCCTGAAACCAAAGGTCTTCTGCGCGTTTTTGCGCACGGTAGATGCCGGCCCATTCGTAATCGTCGAGGATGAGCAGGCCGCCGGGGACGATGCGCTCCCACAAGTGCTCCAGGCTGGCGATCTCTCCCTCCGCGTTGTTCAGGTCGATGTGCAGAAAGGCGATTTTGTCCGGGCAACCCTGAGCAAAGGCGTGAGGCAGAAAGCCTTTGACTAGTCGCACCATGGGGTAGTCCGCAAAGCGCAACTGCACTTTGCCGAACAGAGCGCTGTTCTGCTCGGGCAGGCCGTGGTTGGTCGTGGGGTGGTAGTCGAACGTGTCATAACCCCAGAAGCGCTGGTGAAAGTGCTGCTTGCCGAAATAGTCAATGACCGTCTTGATGCCACTGCCCATGTAGACACCGCACTCGACGAAGTCGCCTGCCAGATGCACGGCATGGCAGGCGCTGCTGACGAGCAGGTAGCGGCGCCAGGCGATGGCCTGGTCGGAAGGATTAAGGGCATTGCTGCTCAGCGCATGCACAAAAGCGTTGTCTTCAAACGCCGAGTTGTTGCGCCCCCAGGTAAAGAGGTTGTCGCCCAGGTAGTAGCCTGGTTCGACCAGGGTTTTGGCCTCCTCCATCAGCTCCTGAAAACGTCGTGGATTGGAAATACCCCAGAACGCGGGACTAGAGAAGCTTTGCATTCTGTCCATGGATAGTTCAGGCAGTTCAGGCAGGGGCGGAGGCTTGATCACAGTCATGGCGGTCAATCAAAAATGGCATGGAACCAGGCGTCCACATGCTGTTGCACCTGGTAGTACCGCTGCTGCCAGTCGTGCAGAGCCTGGCCTTGGTGCTGGCGCAGCGCGGTGTCTTGCAGCAGCGAGCGCAGCGCGTCCATCCAGGCCTGGTGCTGGTTGGGCACGCGCAGCACGGGCGGGTCGTCGGTGCGAAACGGATAGACGTCCGAGCACACCACCGGCCAGCCCATGGCACCAAACTCCAGCAGGCGCAGGTTGCTCTTGCAGGCGTTGAACAAGTGGTCTTCCAGCGGTGCGATGGCGATGTCCAGATCCAGGCTGGCCAGCTTGGCCGGATAGTCCCTGTACGAGACGAAGTGGTGAAACTCTTTGACGTAGGGGCGCAGCTCGTCCGGGCACATGCCCATGAAGATCCAGTCCACCTCGTCGGCAAGCTCTTTGACGACGCTTTGCACCAGGCGCAGGTCGCCCAGGTGTTGCCCCGCCCCGGCCCAGCCCACGCGCAGGCGTTGGCGCGATGTCGGTGTGCGCTGCAACTGGCCCCAAAAGCGCGGGTCGAGGGCGTTGGGCACCAGGCGGATGTCGGGGCAGTCGCCAGCGTAATAGTCGGCCAGCGGCTTGGTCGAGACGATCAGCCGGTCGCACAGCGCCAGCGCCTGCAGCGTGCGCACATGGCCTTCGCGTTGCCCAAACTGGTGGTTGGGGTGGGTGGCGGGCAGCTCTGAGCTGAGGTCGTCCATCAGCTGCACGATGAAGGCCTTGGGGCAGGCCTGGCGAATGGCGCGCAGGTAGGCAATGTCCTGATCCGAGATGGAGTGCTGCACCAGAATGCGCTCGGGCTGCCAGCGCGCCACGTCCAGCGGCGTGAGCACGCGCCGCTCGGTCAGGCCGCTCACCTCGGGCAGCACGACACAGGTTTGCGCCAGGCCGGCTTGCTGCACGGCGTTGAGCGGTTCGATGACACGGTACTGCCCTGCGCCGCTTTTGAGTGGGGTTGCCAACACAGTGGGGCGTTGGTGGTGGTGGGCACTCCAGCTGGCGACGACGCGGGTTTCCAGCTGGTAGGGCTTGTTGCTTCTCCAGTGCCTGCTGTACAGCGGGTGCTGGCCGGCAAACTCAGTCCAGCGGTTTTGCAGATGGTGTGCTTCATCCATGCACGTCTGCTCCAGCGCCAGCGCCAGCGTAGGCTGCTGGCGCAGCGCTTTGAGTGTGGCGCCGCCGGCGTGCAGGGCGCTGGCGTGCGGCGTCCAGACCAGGCGCCACTGTGCTTGTTGCAGGCGATACCCCAGGTCGGCAACGGCCAGGCGCAGCGGCGTGTTGACTTCGTCTAGCCCACCCACGGCAAGCAGCGCCGAGCGGCGCGCCAGCCAGCAGGCGCCGTGCACACCGGCCACGTCCTGCGCCATCTGCAGGCGGTTGAACAGGCCGCGCTCATCGAGCCAGTTGTGCTCGCCGCAGTAGTTGAGCAGCTGCGCGCTTTCGCCTGCGACGTGGGGGCCGGCCAGCAGAAGCGGGCGCTCGCCCACCTGCAGCACCAGGCGCGGCGCGGCAATTGCCAGCCGCTCCTGCGCCAGCAGGCGGCGCAACTGGGGCAGGGCGTGGCTGTCCAGCCACTCCACGTCGTCGTCGCAGACGAGGACGGCTTCGGTGCTCGCCGCGCGCAAGCCCAGGTTGATGCTGCGCGCGTGGTTGTAGGCGCCGCCGCCGCTGGCGACGATGCGCAGCGCCAGCTGGTCTGCGTGCTCCCATTGCCGCACCCATTGCTCGGTGGCGGCAAGGTCTTCGTCCTGCACGATCAAGAGGGCTTCGTGCAGGTCTTGCGCGTAATAGCGCACGCACGAGGTCAGCAGCGCGCGCAGATAGCCCAGCTGCTTGCCGGTGGGCACGATCAGCGTGACGGCATGATCGGGCGCCGGGTAGAGCACGCGCCAGCAGCCAAGCTGCTCGGTTGCCAGCACCTGGGCGCCGGGGTGCAGGCGCACAACCTCCTGCTCGGCGACGGCAAATTCCTGCGCTTCCTGGCCCGTGGCCAACTGCGCCGCGCCGTGCGAGAGCAGCTGGTCGACATAGCGCACGCTGGCTGGCCCGTGCTCTGCACTGGCGCGCAGCGCCAGGCGGTAGGCGCTGCTGTAGCGCCCGGCGTCGGGCAGCTGCGCCCAGGCGCTGGCGCGCACGGCCACCAGCCCGCCTAGGTAGTTGGTGGCGCGCAGCCATTCAATGTTGCAGCCGCCGGGAAAGTGCGGCAGCTGCTTGTCGCCCCAGGGCGCGTCGTGCGCTGCATATACCAGTTGGGTATTGCCCGGCTGGTGCGCTGCAGCCAGCAGCTCGATCAAGGCATAGGGTTCGGGCCGGGTGCCGGCGTCCAGCAGCACCAGCCAGTCGCCACCAGCCGCCGTGGGCTGGGCTGCCCAGTCATCTGCCGGGCCCACCCATTGCACGTCGTCGCCCAGCTCTTGCACGGGAACGGGTGCGGGCATGTCGGCGTGAATCACGATGCGTGCGGGCTTGAGCCAGCATTGCGCCAGCGCGTCCATGGTGTCGGCCAGTTCGTTGCCGTCGCGCCCGTGGCCGTAGACGTGTACGGTGGGCGCTTGCACCTGGCCGCCGGCTACCAACTCGGCGCAAATGTCGCCATAGACCTCGGCCGGGTTGGCGCGCTCCTTCCATATCGGGTAGTCGGCGCACAGGCGCTCGGCCGCCATCGTGTCGGCACGCGCCGCGCGCTGCTTGGGTGAGGCAGGGATCAAATCGTCGAGCGCCTGAATTTGCGCCGTGTTCCAGGCCTGCTCCCAGGACAGGGCGGCAGCGGCCGCCTGCGTGGTCTGCACCAGGCGCTGCAGCAGCTGCGGCGCCTCCTGCTCCAGCGTAGCCAGCTGTGCGCACAGGGTCTGGGGGGTGCAACTGGCGTCTTGCAGTGGGTGGGCTGTGCTGTTCAGGTAGGCGCCAGCCCGCTGCAGCGGGTGTTCGGGCAGGGTGGGCAGCTGATGGTCGTTGGTCACGTAAATCACGCTGCAGCCTAGCAGCTGCGCCTCGGTCACCAAGCTGCCGGCGGCGTAGGCGTAGAGCACCTCGGCCTGCGCCAGGCGTTGCCAGCGCTCGGCGGCGCTGAGCGGCGTTTCGGCGCAGGGGGAGATGTCGGTCAGCGCGGCATGCTCGGCGCGCAGGGTAAATTGTTTGTCCGGTATGCGGCCCGAATACACCAGTGCACCGCTGCGCACGCCGCCAGGCAGCGGTTGTTGCCACAGCGCCGAATCCACCCAGGGCAGAGCGGCACGAATCTTGAAATCTTGTGCTATCCCTGGCATGGCGCCGGACTGGGTGAATTGCAGCTCGGCATAGGCATGGCCGCTCTTGGGTGCGGCGCAGGCCGCCAGCAGCCGCACTTGCAGGCCGGGGCGGCTGCGTTCGTGGGCGCCCTGGCCTTCGACGGTGATGGGGGTGAGCCCTGCCACGTGGTGGGCGGCCATCAGTGCAGGTGTGAGCGGCGGCGTCCACCAGTGTCCGTACAGCTTGGGCGCGTCGACCAGGTAGGCCGGGTAGCCGGCGCGGTTGAGTTGGTGGCACAGCTGGTGCAGCTGCACGGTGCGCAGGCTGCCATCGTCGAGCGACTGCGCTGCGTGGATGTAATAGGGCGAGGCAGTGGTGTGCGCGGTCATGCCAGACAGGTGAAGGAGTGAGGGCCAGCCAAAGACTTATTGATCCGGCCCTTTGAATTTTTGATGCCCTGTCATTGCGGCGAAAGCCGCAATCCAGGGTGCGCTACTGCCCGGTGCACTGGATCCCGGCTTTCGCCGGGACGACGAATTCAAACATCACAGGGCCGAATCAATCGAGACGGAAAACGCAGTGCAATAGCGCGGGCCATGGCGAGTATTTGCAGCGAAGAGTGGCGGTGTTTTGGCTTGCAAGGCGGGCATGGGGGATGATGGCCTCTCAAGCTCTTAGCCCTGCAGCAGCTGCAACACGCTTTGCGGCAGCTGGTTAGCTTGGGCAATCATGGCCGTGCCGGCTTGCTGCAGGATTTGCGTTCGGCTCAGGTTGGCGGTTTCGGCGGCAAAGTCGGCGTCCATGATGCGACCGCGTGCGGCAGATTGGTTCTCTACCGCCGTGCGCAGGTAGGAGATGGTGTTCTCAAAACGGCTTTGCACGGCGCCCAGGTTGGCGCGGGTGTCGTTGACCACGGTCAGCGCATCGTCTAGCGCGGCGATAGCCGCAGTGTTTGCTGAAGCCGCCGAGGCCAGCGCCGAAGCGCTGCCGCCACTGACCACCGCCGTGAGGTTGGCCACGTTGACGTTCATAGCCGCCGAGCCGACGACGATCTGGTTGGCCGAATCCGTATTGGCGCCCACCTGAAAGGTAAAGCCTGCCGTCGACTTCAAAATCGACTCGCCGTTGAACTGGGTCGCATCCATCATGCGAATGACCTCCTTGCCCAGCTCCTGGTACTCCTTGTCGAGCTTGGAGATGTCGCTGCTCTGGTTGGTGGAGTTGGACGCCTGCACCGCCAGCTCGCGCATGCGCTGCAGCATGTCGTTGATGCCAGCCAAGCCGCCCTCGGCCACTTGCGCCATCGAGATACCGTCGCTGGCGTTGCGAATGGCCACCGTCATGCCGCGCACCTGGGTGTTCATGCGGTCGGCAATGGCAAGACCTGCGGCGTCGTCCTTGGCGCTGTTGACGCGCAGGCCGGACGACAGGCGCTGCATCGTCGTCGACAGACTGGCGCTGTTGAGTGCGGTGTTGCGCTGCGCATTGAGCGAAGCGGTGTTGGTGTTGATGGTCATGGCCATGATCGGAGTCCTTCAAGAGCGTTGCTGTGACGTTCCACTCGGGCGGCGGTGGGTCGAAAGAGCGCTCCTGCGCTCCATGGCTACCGGGTGTTGAAGGCAATTTTGGCCAAGGCGCAAAAAACAAAAGCCCCGATGAACGGGGCTTTTGGGTGCTAATTGCGGTGCGTTGATCGCTGGCGCGTCACTTGCTGCTGTTCCACTGCGCAATCTGCGACTGCATGAAGGAGCTCAGCGAGCCGAGCGTGCCCATATTGGCGTCCAGCGTCTGGTACTGCTTGAGCAGGGCTTTCTGGCGCATCTCGAGCAGCAGGTTCATGCGTTCCTGGTCGGACTCATTGCGCTTGAGCGAGTCCTGCAGCGACTGGGCGCGGGTGGTGATGTTGCCCTCCACGCCGGTGGCCTGAAAGGCGAAGTCGCGCACGCGCGTGGCCAGGCCGTTGGTGGTGTCCGTGAGGGTTTGCTCGAGTGTCGGCAAGTCCTTGAGCGCCGCGGTCAGCTTTTTCTCGTTGATCGAAAGCGAGCCGTCACGCTGCAACTCCAGGCCGATATTGCTGAAGTATTCGCCGGCGCCGTTGGCGTTGCCGATCAGGCCACGCAGCGTGCTTTGCAGCGCGACGATGGTGCCGTCGCCCTGCAGCGGTTGCGACGTCTTGCTCGCCGCGTCGTAGCGCGTGAGGTCGGCAATCATCGCGTTGAGCTTGTTGTACGCGTCCTTGAAAGCCTCGATTTTTTCCTTGACCAGCGCGCTGTCGTCGCTGACGTTGATGTCGACCGTCTTGTCGGTGGTCTTGAGTAGCTCAAGCGTCACGCCCGGCACCACGTCTTCGACGCTGTTGCTGGCCGACAGCAGGTCGATGCCGTTGAGCGTGAAGCTGGCGTCGCCCGCAGCCTGGGTGCGCATGGCGCCATTGCCAGAGGCCACCGACGCCGGGTCGTGCGCCAGCGCGTTCAGGCCAGGGTTGGAGACCGACAGCGCAAAGCCGTTTTCTTCGCCCGTCTTGCTGCCGCGCAGCAGCAACTGTTCGCCGGCTGCGCTCTTGACGACGACGGCTGAGACGCCGGCATCGGCCTGGTTGATCTTGCCGGCAATCGTTGCCAGTGTGTCGCCGGCGTCGATGGCGATGTTGAGGGCCGAGCCATTGCCGGTAAAGCCGCTTTGGTCGGCGCTCCAGCGGCCGGTCTCGATCGTCAGCGTGCCGCCCGTGCCGATGGCCGCGCCGCTGGCCAGAGCGCCCGAGGGCACGGACTGCGCCTGCGCCAGTGCGTTGACTTGCACCGAAAATTGCGCCGCCTGCGCCGCACTGGTGGCCGAGCCTTTGAGTGCCGCTGCGTCGGTGCTGGCAAATTGCTTGCCGCGCCAGGTGTCGACGTTGGTCAGGCCCTTGGCCGCGTCGTACAGCGCCGACATGGCCGATTTGATCTGGCCGTAGGAGGAGATCTTGGTCTCGATGCCGCTGGCCTTGGTCTGCAGCAGCTGCAGCGGGCGCTGCTCGAGCTTCATCATCTGGCTGACGATGGAGTTCACATCCAGGCCGCTGCCAACGCCGGGGGAAGAAATGGTTGCCATGGACAGCTCCTGAAAAATGACGGTGAAATGTTGCGGCAAAAGCCGAGGGTTCAATCCTCGGCTTTTGTCATGGCGTGGGCGCTGGCGCGATCAGCGCAGCAGGCTCAGCACGCCCTGGGGCAGCTGGTTGGCCTGGGCAATCATGGCCGTGCCGGCTTGCTGCAGAATTTGCGCGCGGCTCAGGTTGGCGGTCTCGGCGGCAAAGTCGGCATCCATGATGCGCCCGCGGGCGGCAGACTGGTTCTCCACCGCCGTGCGCAGGTAGGAGACGGTGTTCTCAAAGCGGTTTTGCACGGCGCCCAGGTTGGCGCGGGTGTCGTTGACCACGGTCAGTGCTTTGTCCAGTGCGCCAATGATGGCGACGTTGCCGGACGCCGCCGTCGTGTTCAGGCTTGCGCTGGCGCCACCGCTGGCAACAGCCGTCAAGTCGGCAGTATTCACACTCACGCTCGAAGCGGCCACCGTGATTTGGTTTTCGGTGCCCGTATTGGCGCCTATCTGGAAGGTAAAGCCTGCCGTTGTTTTCAGAATCGACTCGCCATTGAACTGGGTGGCGTCGATCATGCGTGTGACTTCCTTGCCCAGCTCCTGGAATTCCTTGTTGAGCTTGGAGATGTCGCTGCTCTGGTTGGTGGAGTTGGACGCTTGCACCGCCAGCTCGCGCATGCGCTGCAGCATGTCGTTGATGCCCGACAGGCCGCCTTCGGCGATCTGCGCCATCGAGATGCCGTCGCCGGCGTTGCGGATGGCGACGTTCATGCCGCGCACCTGGGTGTTCATGCGGTCGGCAATGGCCAGGCCGGCGGCGTCGTCCTTGGCGCTGTTGACGCGCAGACCCGAGGACAGGCGCTGCATGGTGGTCGACAGGCTGCCGGAAGTCAGTGCGGTGTTGCGCTGGGCGTTGAGCGAAGCGGTATTGGTATTGATGGTCATGGCCATGGTGAAACTCCTTTGGGAGAAAAAGAGAGGGACTCCAAGCCAGTGACCTCTCATTGCCTCTGGCGGCAGGTCTGTGATCAGACCCGTTGAGCTTGTTATCGAACGCTGCGCAAAAAACTTGAGGGCGCGTGGTATCGGCAATGTCAACCGAGTGTCACCGGACAGCGGGCGAGGCGTTGCGTGGACTTGAACGGGGTTTGCCCGGCTTATTGCGTCATCGGCCCGGGCTGCGTCGCTTGCCCTGTTTTGTTGCGCATGAATGGCGCGCGGTTCATGCGGGCAGGGCCGAACCGTGGAAAAAAGCCAATAAATGCAGTAATGGGTGCAGTCACGGATGCAGTGACGAATGCAATGAAACAAGCCGAGGGACTCAATCCTCGGCTTGTGTCATGGGGCGGGCGTCAGCGTGCTCAGCGCAGCAGGCTCAGCACGCCCTGGGGCAGCTGGTTGGCCTGGGCAATCATGGCCGTGCCG
Source organism: Comamonas faecalis (assembly GCF_039538025.1). Taxonomy (NCBI): domain Bacteria; kingdom Pseudomonadati; phylum Pseudomonadota; class Betaproteobacteria; order Burkholderiales; family Comamonadaceae; genus Comamonas; species Comamonas faecalis. The sequence continues at coordinate 24,213 of NZ_BAABBP010000002.1, read as the reverse complement.
GCCTGCTGCAGAATTTGCGCGCGGCTCAGGTTGGCGGTTTCGGCGGCAAAGTCGGCGTCCATGATGCGCCCGCGTGCGGCGGACTGGTTCTCTACCGCGGTGCGCAGGTAGGAGACGGTGTTCTCGAAGCGGTTTTGCACAGCGCCCAGGTTGGCGCGGGTGTCGTTGACCACGGTCAGCGCTTTGTCCAGCGCATCGATTTGCGCCGTGTTGCTGGCTGCGGCGGCGGTCGACAGCGCTGAGTTGGCGCCAGTGGTGACGAGTGCCAAATTACCTGTAGCGACGTTGACGGTTGCCGAATCGACCTTGATTTGGTTCTCTGTACCCGTATTGGCACCGATCTGAAAGGTAAAGCCAGCCGTTGTTTTCAGAATTGACTCGCCGTTGAACTGGGTGGCGTCGATCATGCGCGTGACTTCCTTGCCCAACTCCTGGTACTCCTTGTCGAGCTTGGAGATGTCGCTGCTCTGGTTGGTGGAGTTGGACGCTTGCACCGCCAGCTCGCGCATGCGCTGCAGCATGTCGTTGATGCCCGACAGGCCGCCTTCGGCGATCTGCGCCATCGAGATGCCGTCGCCGGCGTTGCGGATGGCGACGTTCATGCCGCGCACCTGGGTGTTCATGCGGTCGGCAATGGCCAGGCCGGCGGCGTCGTCCTTGGCGCTGTTGACGCGCAGACCCGAGGACAGGCGCTGCATGGTGGTCGACAGGCTGCCGGAAGTCAGTGCGGTGTTGCGCTGGGCGTTGAGCGAAGCGGTATTGGTGTTGATGGTCATGGCCATGGTGAAACTCCTTTGGGAGAAAAAGAGAGGGACTCCAAGCCAGTGACCTCTCATTGCCTCTGGCGGCAGGTCTGTGATCAGACCCGTTGAGCTTGTTATCGAACGCTGCGCAAAAAACTTGAGGGCGCGTGGTATCGGCAATGTCAACCGAGTGTCATCGTGCAGGCAGAGAGGGTTGCGGCGACTTGCGGGTGATTTGCCGCACTTATCGCGCCACTGGTGCATGCGTGGTGGTGCCATCATGAAAGACATGCTTTATTCATCTGTGGCTGCCGCAGGCGTTCTGTTTTTATCGAATCACCAGGCCTTTATTTGTCTGGCTGCTGGCCGATAACAGCGGGGAGAGACACGATGAAAGGATTGCATATGTACACCCCCCCAAGCGCTCGGGCGTCGGCGGCTGCTTATCGGCAGGTGGGCGTCGACTCGCAGGTGCTCAGCGCATCGCCCCACGGTTTGATTGGCCTGCTGTTCAATGAGCTGCTCGTCTGCCTGCAGGGGGCGGCCACGGCCATCGAGCGGCGTGACGTGGCGACCAAGGTGCGCCTGATGGCCAAGGCGTCGCGCCTGATCGATGAAGGGCTGATGTCCAGCCTGGACGTCCAGGCGGGCGGCGAGGTGGCGGCCAATTTGCAGCAGCTGTACGCCTACTGCCTGCTGCGCTTGGCGCAGGCCAATGCGGCCAACGACGCGGCCCAGGTTAGGGACGTGCAGGCGCTGCTTGAGCCAGTGATCGATGGCTGGCGCCAGATTGGTGGGCGTGCCTGAGGTTTGGGCGTGTCGTTGGTGTGTTGAACAATGTTTTTTTGAGCTGAACCATGCAGATCCAGATAAATACCCACAATCCCGACCGCTTGATCGACTTCTACAAAGCCATTGAAACCAGCAGCGCCAAGATGCTCGAAGCCGCACGCCTGAGCGACTGGGACGGCGTGGCGCGCTACGAGGGCACTTGCGCCGTGCTGATCGAGCAACTGCGCCACCAGGCCCGCAACGAGCAGCTGGCGCCCGAGCAGCGCAAGGAGAAGGCGCGCATCATGCAGCGCATCCTGCGCAACGACGCGCAGATCCGCGTGCTGGCCGAGCCGTGGATCGCGCAGTTCGAGCATTTGTTCGACGGGCAGCCGCAGGTGATGCACTGACAAACAAGCCGCGGCGTGGTGGGCGCCAGCGGCATAAAAAAGCTCAGGGGGAATGCCGGCACCGAAAGGTGACCGGCTTTTTTGATGCTGCCGCGGCGCCTGTCCCGTTCCCACGGGATGCTCAACGCTGAATGCCGCTCAATGTGGGAGCGGCGCCCTCGCCGCGATTGCCGCGGTGAAAGCCTGCGCGCAGATGCTCACACCTGCATGTTCATGATGTCGGTATAGGCCTGCACCATGCGGTTGCGCACGTTCAGCGTGGCCTGAAAGCCGATTTGCGCCTTTTGCATCGCAACCATGGTCTCCTCGATGCTGACGCTGGGGTTGTCCAGCTGCACTTCGCGCTGCAGTGCGCTGGCCTGGTTTTGCGCGCCGCTCACCTCCTGCAGCGCGTTCTTGAAGGCGGTGCCAAAGCCCACGCCCGGGGTGTTGTCGCGGTCGGCGGTGATGCGGCGCGCCACCTGCGTGCCGGTCAGCGGCGTCGTGAGGGAGCTGTTGATGCGCATGTCCATGGCGGTCTCGTCGGTGGCGGGTGGGGGCGTTGCGGGGCGGTGGGGGGAAGGTGGCGCAATCGTAGGCGCGCGGGCGGTGGCGCAGCGCGGTGAATAAATGGCCAAAGCCGCGGCTTATCGGGGCACCGGCGGCGCGGCACGCCTTCAATAATCGCTGCACCGCCGCCTTGTTGCCTGGCGTTTGCCGACCATGGAAGAACCGATGTCCACCGCCGTTGCCGAAGTCACTGTTGCCCCGCCCGCCGCTGCCGCTGCGCCGACGCTGCAGCAGCGCCTTGCCGCCATGGACCGCGCGACGCGCCTGCGCTGGGGGGCGATGCTGGCGCTGGTGGTGGCCGGTGTTGCCGCGGCGTTCTTCTTCACGCGCCAGCCCGACTACCGCGTGCTGTTTGCCGGGCTGGGCGACAAGGACGGCGGCGCCATCGTCGCGCAGCTGGCGCAGATGGGCGTGCCCTACAAGTACACCGAGGGCGGCGGCGCGATTCTGGTGCCGGCCGCGCGCGTGCACGACGTGCGCCTGCGCCTGGCCACGCAGGGCCTGCCCAAGGGGTCGGTGGCGGGGTTCGAGCTGACCGAGAACCCCAAGTTCGGCGTGACGCAGTTCCAGGAGCGGCTGAACTTCCAGCGCGGGCTGGAGGGTGAGCTGACGCGCTCGATCATGGAGCTGGCGTCGGTGCAGAGCGCGCGCGTGCACCTGGCGCTGCCCAACCAGAACGGGTTTTTCCGCGAGCAGCAAAAGCCCTCGGCGTCGGTGCTGCTCAGCCTGTATCCGGGCCGCATGCTCGATGGCGCGCAGCTGGCGGGCATCGTGCACCTGGTGGCGTCCAGCGTGCCCGAGATGGTGCCGTCGGCGGTCAGCGTGCTCGACGACACGGGCAAGCTGCTGTCGCAATCGCCGAATGGCGGCAGTGGCGACGGCGAGGTCGATCTCAAGCAGCGCGCCTATGTCGAGCACCTGGAGCAGGAGTATGCGCGGCGCATTCTCGCGCTGCTCGAACCGGTGGTGGGCAAGAACAACGTCAAGGCGCAGGTCAGCGCCGAGGTGGACTTCAGCCAGAGCGAGCAGACGCAGGAGCAGCACCGCCCCAACCTGGCGCCCGACGCGAGCGCGGTGCGCAGCCAGCAAATCGTCGAGACCGGCGCGCAGGCCGGCAGCCAGCCGCCGGCGGGCGTGCCCGGCGCGGTGAGCAACCAGCCGCCGCAGCTGTCCAGCGCACCGATCAACGGCGCCAATCCGCCACCGGGCGCGGTCAATGGCCAACAGGTGCAGGGCGCGGGCGGGCGCGCCGGCGGGCGCGAGATGGTGACCAATTACGAGGTGGACAAGACCACGCGCGTGACGCGCGGCGGCAGCCCGGCGGTCAAGCGCATGACGGCGGCGGTGCTGGTCAACTACCTGCCCGGTGTGGCCGAGGAGGGCAAGCCCGCCGCGCCGCAGGCGCTGTCGGCTGCGCAGATCGAGCAGATGACCGCGCTGGTGCGCGAGACGATCGGCTTCAACGCCGAGCGCGGCGACTCGGTCAACCTGATGAACACGCCCTTCCTGGTCGAGCACGTGCCCACGCCGGTCGAGGAGCTGCCGCTGTGGAAGCAGCCCGAGGTGCTGGAAATGTCGCGCACGCTGGGCTGGCCGGTGGGGGTGTCGCTGGCGGTGGCGCTGCTGCTGCTGGGCCTGGCGCGGCCCGCGCTCAAGGCGCGCAACCTGCGCAGGGCCGAGCGCGTGGCGCAGGCCGAGGCGGCAGCGGCCGCCGGCCTGCCGCTGCCCGGCGCCACGCTCAGCGCCATCGAGTCCGAAGACCTGCAGCGCCCGGGCCTGCCCGCGCCGCAGCAGGCGCAGGACCTGCAGCCCACGACCGAGCAGATGCGCCTGGAGGACGCGCGCAAGCTGGCGCGCGAGAACCCGCTGGCCGTGGCCAACATCCTGAAAACCTGGGTCAACGGCGAATGAGCCCGGCCCCCAACCACCGCGTACGAGCCTGCCATGGATGAACAAGGCCTGAAAGACGCCGCCATCTTTCTCATGTCGCTGGGCGAGCAGGAGGCCGCCGAGGTCTTCAAGCACTTCTCGCCCAAGGAGGTGCAAAAGCTGGGCGAGACGATTGCGCGCATGCGCACCGTCTCCAAGGGGGAGGTCGACGAGATCGTGCAGCGCTTCACCGACGTGGCCGCGGCGCAAAGCCTGCTGGTGTCCGACACCAGCAACTACGTGCGCTCGGTGCTCAAGCTGGCGCTGGGCGACGACAAGGCGGCGCTGCTCATCGACCGCATCCTGCAGGGCGGCGACGTCTCGGGCATCGAGAGCCTGAAATGGATGGACCCGCTGTCGGTGGCCGAGCTGCTGCGCAACGAGCACCCGCAAATCGTCGCGGCCATCCTGGTGCACCTGGATGCGGACCAGGCCTCGGGCATTCTGTCGCACCTCACCGACCGCCAGCGCAGCGAGATCTTGCTGCGCATCGCCACGCTGGAGGGCATACAGCCGACGGCGCTCAAGGACTTGAACGAGGTGCTGTTCAAGGTGCTGGCCGGCGGCGACAAGATCCGCAAGAGCTCGCTGGGCGGCGTCAAGTCGGCGGCCGAGATCATCAACCTGCTGGGCGGCGGCATGGATGCGGTGGTGCTGGACAACATCCGCAACTTCGACGTCGACCTGGCGCAGAAGATCATGGACAAGATGTTCGTATTCGACGACGTGATGAAGCTCGACGACCGCTCCATCCAGACCGTGTTGCGCGAGGTGGCCAGCGAGACGCTGGTCATTGCGCTCAAGGCCGCGCAGCCCGAGCTGCGCGAGAAATTCCTGGGCAACATGTCCACCCGAGCGGCCGATGCGCTGCGCGAAGACCTGGAGTCGCGCGGGCCGATCCGCCTGTCCGAGGTCGAGGCGCAGCAAAAGGAAATCTTGAAGACCGTGCGCCGCCTGGCCGACGAGGGCCAGATTGCGCTGTCGGGAGGCGGAGACGATGCGTTCGTTTGATAGCGACCGGCCATGAGCAACTCCTCCACGCGCTACTACACCCGCTTCATTCCGAGCGAGGAGATCGCCGAGGTCACGCGCTGGGAATTCGGCGCGGTGGGCACCGGCGGCGACGCCGGCCTGGGCGGCCCCGTCATCACGCCGCCCGAGCCGCAGCCCATGCCCGAGCCCGAACCCGTCGCCGAGGCCGCCCCCCCCGCGATCAGCGACGCGCAGCTGCAGCAGCTGCTGGCGCAGGCGCGCGCGCAGGGCCACGCCGACGGCCTGGCCGAGGGCATCGCCCAGGCCGAGCAGCAGTGGCGCCAGCGCCTGGACGATCACGTGGCCGGCCAGGGGCGCGAGAGCGCGCAACAGCTGGCGCAGCTGGTGCAGCAGCTCGAAGAAAGCTTTGCCGGCCTGCAACAGCGCATGGCGGGCGACCTGCTCGACCTGGCGCTGGACATTGCCCGCCAGGTGGTGCGCCAGCAGGTGCAGGGCAACCCCCAGGCCGTGCTGCCCGTGGTGCGCGAGGCGCTGGACATGCTGGTGGGCGAGTCGCGCCCGGCCGCGGTGCGCCTGAACCCGCAGGACTGGGAGGTGCTGGAGCCCGCGCTGCGCGCGCAGTTCGGCGGCAGCCGCATCCAGTGGCTGGCCGACGCCGAGGTGGCGCCCGGCGACTGCCACGTCGAGTCGGCCGGCATGCGCATCGATGGCACGCTGGCCCAGCGCTGGCGCCGCGCGATTGCCGCGCTGGGCCTGAGCTCGGTCTGGAAGGAGGCGGGCAATGGCCATTGAAGACGCCGCCGCCTGGAGCACGCTGGTGGCGCAGGCGCGCCAGCGCGTGGCGCGCGACCTGCCGCTGCCGGCGCACGGCACGCTGTCGCGCCTGACCGGGCTGGTGCTGCAGGCGCAGGGCCTGCGCGCGCCGGTGGGTGCCCAGTGCCAGGTGCGCATGGCGGGCGAGGAGCCGGTGCTGGCCGAGGTGGTCGGCTTTGCCGGCGACCAGGCCTACCTGATGCCCGCGGGCGACATCCAGGGCCTGTCCAGCGGCGCCAGCGTCACCCAGGCCGAGGCCTATGTGCCGCCGCTGCGCCTGGGCGAGCCGCAGGACGTGGATGCGGACGAGGGCGCCGCTGCCGGCGTGCTGCGCCTGCCGATTGGCGACGGCCTGCTCGGGCGCGTGGTCGACGCGCAGGGCCAGCCGCTGGACCACGCCGGCGCGCTGCAGGGCGTCGCCGCGCGGCCTTTGAGCCGCGAGCCGATCAACGCCATGGAGCGCGAGCCGGTGCGCCAGGCCATGGACACCGGCGTGCGCGCCATCAATGCGCTGCTCACCGTCGGGCGCGGCCAGCGGCTGGGGCTGTTCGCCGGCTCGGGCGTGGGCAAGTCGGTGCTGCTCGGCATGATGGCGCGCTACACCCAGGCGGACGTCATCGTCGTCGGCCTGATCGGCGAGCGCGGGCGCGAGGTCAAGGAGTTCGTCGAGGACATCCTGGGTGCGCAGGACCGCGGGCGCGCCGTCGTCGTCGCGGCGCCGGCCGACGCGCCGCCGCTCTTGCGCATGCAGGGCGCCAACTACGCCACCGCGGTGGCCGAATACTTTCGCGACCAGGGCCGGCACGTGCTGTTGCTGATGGATTCGCTCACCCGCTACGCGATGGCGCAGCGCGAGATTGCGCTGGCCATTGGCGAGCCGCCGGCCACCAAGGGCTATCCGCCCAGCTGCTTTGCCAAGCTGCCGGCGCTGGTCGAGAGGAGCGGCAACGGCCTGAACGGCGTCGGCTCGATCACCGCCTTCTATACCGTGCTGTCCGAGGGCGACGACCAGCAGGATCCGATCGCCGACAACGCGCGCGCCATCCTGGACGGCCACATCGTGCTGTCGCGCGCGCTGGCCGAGGGCGGGCATTACCCGGCCATCGACATCGAGCAGTCGGCCTCGCGCGTGATGTTCAACGTCGTCTCGCCCGAGCATTTCGACCTGGCGCGGCGTTTTCGCGCGCTGTACTCGCGTTACCAGAAAAGCCGCGACCTGATCCAGGTCGGCGCCTATATGAGCGGCTCCGACCCGCAGCTCGACGAAGCCATTGCGCTGCAGCCCGGCCTGCAGGCATTCTTGCAGCAGGGCATGCGCGAGGCCGCACCGCTGGCCGGCTGCGTCTCCCAGATGGCCAGCGTGCTGCAGGCGCCGCAGTAGGGGCTTGAGCCATGGCATCGCTGCACGCCTTCGAAGTCGCGGTCGACCTGGCCGGGCGCCAGCGCGACGGCGCGCGCCAGCAGCTGCATGGCCAGCAGGGCCTGCTGCAGGCGGCGCAGGCGCAGTTCGAGCAGCTGCAGGGCTATGCGCAAGAGACCGAGCGGCGCTGGGGCCTGCACGAGAACGCCCGCGTGCAGCCCGAGGTGATGCGCCACCACTACGCCTTCATGGCGCGGCTGGAGCACGCCATGGGCCTGCAGGCCAAGGTGGTGCAGAACCAGGAGCTGCGCGTGATGCAGGCGCAGGCAGCGCTGCGCGCCGCCGAGCTGCGCCTGGCCAGCCTGCGCAAGGTGCTGGAGCAGCGGCGCAAGGATGGGGAACGCGCGCAGCAACGGCGCGAGCAGAAGGAAACCGACGAGCGCGCCAGCGCGCTCTTTGCGCGGCGGGACAACGACCCGCTGCACCTGATGGAGGATTGACCATGGCCGACACCGCCCGCATCAGCAGCCCCGCACCGCGCGAGGCACAGCCCCCGCGCAGCGAGCGCAGCCAGGGCACGCGCAGCGCCCAGGCGCGCGACGACCAGGCGGGCGCCGCCGCGCCGCAGGGCGGCTTTGCCCAATTGCTGGCCGCGCTGGGCGCCGGCGCGGACGACGGCGTTGGCATGGCCTGGCAGGCAGGCAGCGAGGACGCCGTTGTGGGTGGCGCATCGCCTTTTGCGCCGCAGTTGCCGGCCGATGCCTCGGGGCCGGACGCCGGCCTGGCCGCCACGCTGGCGGCGCTGGCAGGCTGGGGGCGGCACGCCGAAGGCTCGCTGCAGGCGCAGACCGCGCAGATCGACGGCGCTGCCGATGTGGCCGACGGCCCGGGCAACAGCGCTGCGGCCCGGCGCCCGGCGGGCGGGCGCGGCACGGCCGCCGGCTGCCCGCCCCGGCGCAGGGCGCGACGGTCCAGGCCACCAATGCCGCCGATGCCGGCAACGCAGCCACCGCAGCCGCACCGGCGGGTGGCGCAGCCGGCCTGGGCGCGGGCGCGCGCTCCCAGGAGCACGCAGCCCTACCGGCCGCCGATGCGGCCGAGGCACCGCCCCCGCTGGCCACGGCCGATATGGCCAATGCCGCCGGCCTGCCCGCGGCGCGCCCGGCCGGCCAGGGCGGCATGGGTGCGGCGGGCGAGGCCGGCGCCGCGCCCGTGGTGGCCGGTGCGCAAACGCACGAAGGCACCGAGGCCAGCGCCGAGCCCACGCCGGCTGGCGCGCCCGACGAGGCCTTTGCCGACCAACTGGCCGACCAACTGGCGCAGCAGGCGACCTTCTGGGTGCACCAGAAGCTGCAGAACGCCGAGCTGACGCTGGGGCGCGACGCGCAGGCGCTGCAAATCAAGGTGACGCTGGACGGCGACGCCGCGCATGTGCGCTTTCTGAGCGACGACGCCGGCGCGCGCGACGCCCTGCAGGCCAGCGCCGCCGAGCTGCGCGCCTTGCTGCAGGGCCAGGGGCTGGAGCTGGCAGGCCTGTCGGTGGGCGCGCAGGCGCAGCAGGGCCGGGGTGATGCGCAGGGCGGGCGCGGCGCGGACGGCGCGCCGCAGCGCCAGACGCTGCGCGTGGCGCCGGCCGGCGTTGACGATGCCGGTGTGCCGCCGACACGGCGTGCGGTGACGGGCGAGCGGCGCGTCGACCTGTTCGTCTGATCGGAGGATCGCGGCGAGGCTGTGGGAGCGGCGCCCTCGCCGCGATGAATCCACTTTCAGCGCTGGGCGGCCGGAGTGCCGGAATGCGCGGGTTTTGCCGTTTTATTCTTGCGATTGCCGACCGCCGGCGCGGCCAATAATGGCCCAACAGCGCAAACGTCCGGATGGTTTCCGGGCGTGTGGCCCACCGGTTGCCGCGCATCTCTGTCCCACTGGAAAGCACCAACGTGTCAGATCCCAAACCCGCGCCTGCCAAGAACAAGAAGCTCTTCATCGTCCTGGTGGTCTTTGCCGTGCTGCTGGTGGCGGTGCTGGGCGCGGCCTGGTTCTTCCTGGCGCAGCGCAACGCCTACGGCGACGAGGACGCGCCCCAGCGCCCGGCGGCCGCGGCGGCGGCCAAGCAGCCGCCCACTTACTTGCCGATGGACAACATGGTGGTCAACCTGGCCGACCCGGGCGGCGACCGCTTTGCGCAGATCGGCATCACGCTGGAGCTGGCCGACGCCAAGACGGCCGAGCAGGTCAAGAATTTCATGCCCACGATCCGCTCCGGCGTGCTGATGCTGGTGTCGCAGCGCACCGCCGACGAACTGCTCACGCGCGAGGGCAAGGAGGCGCTGGCGCTGGAGGTGCGCCGCGCGGTCTCGCAGCCGCTGGGTTACCGCGTTTCAAAGCCACGCAAGGCCAAGGCGCGCCAGGACGAGGACGACTTCGACGATGACGATGACTTCGACGCGCCGCGCGCGCGCCGCGACAGCAATCCGGTGATTGCCGTGCTGTTCTCCAGTTTCATCATCCAGTGAGCGCGCCGTGACGGATCAGCAGCCAGGAGACTTGCACCATGAGTGAAGCCTTTTTGTCGCAGGAAGAGGTCGACGCCCTGCTGGAGGGCGTGACCGGCGAGAGCCAGAAGCGCGTGCAGGAGGAGATCGAAGCGGGCTCGGTGCGCGACTACGACATCTCCAGCCAGGAGCGCATCGTGCGTGGGCGCATGCCGACGATGGAGATCGTCAACGAGCGCTTTGCCCGCAACTTCCGCGTCGGCCTGTTCAACTTCATCCGCCGCAGCCCCGAGATTTCGGTGGGCGCGGTATCGGTGCAGCGCTACAGCGCGTTTCTGCGCGAGCTGGTGGTGCCGACCAATTTCAACATCGTCGCGATCCGCCCGCTGCGCGGCAGCGGCCTGATCGTGTGCGAGCCCTCGCTGGTGTTCGGCATCATCGACACGCTGTACGGCGGCGTGGGCAAGTTCCAGACGCGCATCGAGGGGCGCGACTTCTCGGCCACCGAGCAGCGCGTGATCAAGCGCCTGATCGACGTGATCACCGAGGAATACAAGAAGGCCTGGCAGGGCATTTATCCGCTGGAGCTGTCCTACCAGCGCTCGGAGATGCAGCCGCAGTTCGCCAACATCGCCACGCCCAGCGAGATCGTGGTTTCCACGGCGTTTCAGCTGGAGATCGGCGACCTGGCCGGCGCCATCCACATCTGCATGCCGTACGCGACGCTGGAGCCGATCCGCGACGTGCTGTATTCGGCCATGCAGGGCGACGCGATCGAGGTCGACCGCCGCTGGGTCAAGGTGCTGACGCGCGAGATCCAGGCCGCCGAGGTGACGCTGGTGGCGGAGCTGGCGCGCGCGGACGCCACCGTCGAGCAGCTGCTGGCGATGCGCCCGGGCGACTTCATCGAGCTGGAGCGCCCGCAGCGCGTGCGCGCGGCGATCGGCGGCGTGCCGGTCTTCGAGTGCCAGTACGGCACCCACAATTCCAAATACGCCTTGCGCGTTGAACAGTGCCTGCGCAAGAACGACGCGGGCTGGTTGGGAGAAAACCATGGCCAATGAAACCGACGAGCAAATGCCCGAGGACGCGATGGCGGATGCAGGGCAGGAGGGCGCCAGCGCCGCGGCGGACGACCCGTTTGCCGACTGGGCCGAGGCGCTGGAGGAGCAGAAAAGCGCCGACGGCGCGGGCGACGCCTTCGAGGCCGAGCAGGGCGGGCCGCTGTCGGGCGCGCACGTGCCGCCGTCGTCGGCCGCGCACGACCCGGGCGTGCATGACATCAACATGGTGCTGGACATTCCGGTGCAGCTGTCGGTGGAGCTGGGGCGCACCAAGGTGCCGATCAAATACATCCTGCAGCTGGCGCAGGGCTCGATCGTCGAGCTCGACGCGCTGGCCGGCGAGCCGATGGACGTGCTGGTCAACGGCTACCTGATCGCTCAGGGCGAGGTGGTCGTGGTCAACGACAAGTTCGGCATCCGCCTGACCGACGTGGTCACCCCTTCGGAGCGCCTGCGCCGTGTCAGCCGAGGGTAATGCCGTGTGGGGCCAGACGCTGGCGCTGGTGGCGCTGTTCATTGCCGCGCTGGCGGCGCTGCCCTGGCTGATCCGCCGGCTGCAGCAGCGTGGCCTGGTGCGCCAGGGCGGGGCTGCGGCGGCTGACCTGCGCGTGCTCTCGGGCGTGGCCGTCGGCGCGCAGCAACGCGTGGTCACCGTCGAGGTGGGCGTTGCGGGCCAGCGCACCGTGCTGGTGCTGGGCGTGACCGCGCAGCAGGTCAGCTGCCTGCATGTGCTGTCTGCGCCGTCGTTTGCCGACGCGATGAGCGGGCAGCAGCAGCCGCCGCAGATGCAGCAGGCGGCGCAGGCGCAGGGCGTCTCGGCGTCCTTGGTGTGAGCCGGTCATGACCGTCATGACGAGAAATTTCTGGCGGCGCTGCGCGCTGGCCGGCGCGGGCGCCGCGCTGGCGCTGCTGGCCGCGCCCGCGGCGCTGGCGCAGTCGCAGGCAGCGGCCGCAGCGGGGGCGTCGCTGCCGCTGGTGATTGGCGCGGGGCCGCAGGGCACCAGCTATTCGGTGCCCATCCAGACGTTGCTGTTCTTCACCGCGTTGTCGTTCCTGCCGGCGGTGCTGCTTTTGATGACCAGCTTCACGCGCATCGTCATCGTGCTGTCGCTGATCCGCCAGGCGCTGGGCACGCAGTCGGCGCCGCCCAACCAGGTGATCATCGGCCTGTCGCTGTTTCTCACGCTGTTCGTCATGGGGCCGACGCTGGACAAGGTTTATCAGGATGCCTACCAGCCCTATAGCGCCAACACGATCACTTTCGAGCAGGCGCTGGACCGGGCCGAGGTGCCGATGCGCGGCTTCATGCTCAAGCAGACGCGCCAGAGCGACTTCATGCTGTTTGCCCGCCTGGCGCGGCTGCCCGCCGAGCAGACCGCCGAGACCGCGCCGCTGCGCGTGCTGGTGCCGGCCTTCGTCACCAGCGAGCTCAAGAGCGCGTTCCAGATTGGCTTCATGGTCTTCATTCCGTTCCTGGTCATCGACATGGTGGTCGCCTCCATCCTGATGTCGCTGGGGATGATGATGCTGTCTCCGGTGCTGGTGGCGCTGCCGTTCAAGCTGATGCTGTTCGTGCTGGCCGACGGCTGGAACCTGTTGATCGGCTCGCTGGCGGCGAGTTTCTCCCTATGACGGCCCAGTTCGTTCTGACGCAGGGGCGCGACGCGCTGGCGCTGCTGTTGATGGTGGCGCTGCCCATCCTCGGCACGGTGCTGGTCGTGGGCCTGGCGGTGAGCATCTTCCAGGCCGTGACGCAGATCCACGAGGCGACGCTGGCCTTCGTGCCCAAGCTGGTCGCCGCCGTCGTGGTGTTCGCGATTGCCGGGCCGTGGATCGTCACGACGCTGGTCGACTACCTGCGCCGCACGCTCGAAGCCATTCCGGCGGTGGTCAGCTGAGAAACGGGGAAGCGCGGCACATGCTCACCTTCACCGAAGCGCAGCTGATGGCCTGGGTCTCGCCGGTGCTGTGGCCGTTTCTGCGCGTGCTGGCCATGTTCAGCGCGGCGCCGGTGTTCTCCACCCGCGCCATTCCGCTGCGCACGCGGGTCGGGCTGGCGTTTCTGGTGGCCCTGAGCGCCCAGGCGGCGCTGCCCGAGCAGCCGGTCATTGGCATGAACAGCCGCGAGGCCTATGGCGTGGTGGTGCAGCAGGTGGGCGTGGGCCTGGCGATCGGCTTTGCGGTGCGCCTGGTGTTCGTCGCCATCGAGATGGCGGGCGAGACCGTCGGCCTGCAGATGGGCCTGAACTTCGCATCGTTCTTCGACCCGATGAGCAATTCGCAGAAAAGCACGGTGGCGCGCTTCTTCGGCAACCTGGCGATGCTGCTGTTCGTCGTGATCAACGGCCATCTGATGGTGCTGCTGGCCGTGATCGAGAGCTTCAGGCGCTTTCCGCTGGACGGGCATTTCATCGACGCCGTCATGCACATGCGCCTGCACGAGCTGGGCGGCGCGCTGTTCGCCAGCGCGCTGTGGATTGCGTTGCCGATGATTGCGCTGCTCTTGTTCGTCAACCTGACGCTGGGTTTCATCTCGCGCGTGGCGCCGCAGATGAACATCTTTGCCGTGGGCTTTCCGGTGACGATCAGCGTCGGCCTGCTGGGCATTGCCGCCACGCTGCCGCTGCTCGAACAACCGCTGATGGCGCTGCTGGAGCGCGCCATCGACATTTTTCAGGGGTGATGGCGATGCGCTTACACCAGCTGGTTGCGTATGGCGTACACCGTCAGCTCGGCGTTGTTCGACAGCTTGAGCTTCTCCAGCACGCGGGCGCGGTACACGCTCACGGTCTTGGGGCTGAGCATCAGCTCCTCGGCAATGTCGGACAGGCGCCTGCCCGAGGCGATCTTCACCAGCGTCTGCAGCTCGCGTTCGGACAGCTGCTCGTGCGGCAGCTCGGCCACTGGCTGCGCCAGGCTGTCGGCCAGCAGCTGCGCGACCTCGGGCGTCAGGTATTTGCGCCCCTGCATCAGCGTGTGCACCGCGTCGATCAGCAGCAGCGGGTCGCCCGCCTTGTTGGCGTAGCCCTGCGCGCCGGCGCGGATGCAGCGCAGCGCGTACTGGTCTTCGGGGTACATCGAGACGATCAGCACCTTGATGGCCGGGTGTGTCTCCTTGAGGCTGGCCAGCACCTCCAGGCCGCTGCGCCCGGGCAGGTTCAGGTCCAGCAGCAGCACGTCGCAGGCGGCGGTGCGCAGCACCTCGCGCAGCTCGGGGTAGCTGCCGGCCTCGCCGGTCACCTCGACGTCGGGTGCGTCGCTGAGCGTGTCGCGGATGCCGCGGCGCAGCACCGCGTGGTCGTCGCACAGCACGACGCGAATGGTCTCGCTCATGGCGCGGCCTCCAGTTCTTCGATTGATCCCGCGCCCAGCGGCCCGGCGGTGAGCGGCAGCGACACGATGATGCTCGTGCCCCGGCCCGGCTGGCTGCTCACGTCCAGCCAGCCGCCGGCGCGGCGTGCGCGCTCGGCCAGGCCCAGCAGGCCGAAGGAGCGGGGCTTTTTCAGCGTCCCGGGGGCGATGCCGCGGCCGTCGTCGCTCACCTCCAGCGTCAGCACGCCCTCGTGGTCGGACAGCTCGATGCGCACCTGGCGGGCCTGCGCATGCTTGTGAACATTGGTCAGCGCCTCTTGCGCGGTGCGGTAGGCCACCAGCTGCAGCGCCGGTGCCAGTGGCTGCGACAGCGCGGCGCAGTGCAGCTGCACCGCCATGCCGGTGCGCCGCTCGAACGACTGCGCCAGCCACTGCACCGCGGCGGCCAGCCCCTGGTCGAGCACCGGCGGGCGCAGGTTGAGCATGATGCGCTGGCTGGCATCGATGGCGTGCTGCAGCATCTCGTTGGCCGTGCCGGCGTGGCTGTCCAGCCCGCTGCCTGCGGGTGCGTGGCGCGCAATCCAGGCCAGGTCGAAGCGCACCGCGGCCAGCGCGCCGCCGATGTCGTCGTGCACCTCGCGCGCCATCGCCGCACGCTCTTCCTCGATGCTGGTCTGCAGGTGCTCGGCCAGTTCGGCCAGGCGCTGCTCGGACGCGGCCAGCTCGGCCGCCGCCAGCTCGCGCGCGCGCCGCGCCTCGTGCACCTCGATGGCGCGTTCGAGCACGTGCGGCAGGCGCGCCATGTCGTCCTTGAGCAGGTAGTCGGCAAAACCCAGGCGCATCGCGTCCACTGCGGCGGCCTCGCCAATGGCGCCCGACAGCAACACCATCGGCGGATGCTGCGCGCGCTCTTGCACCAGTGTCCAGGCGTCCAGCGCGGTGAAGCCGGGCAGGCGGTAGTCGGCCAGCACCACGTCGCAGGGCTCGCTGTCCAGCCCCTGCTGCAGCTGGGCCAGGCTGTCGACCTGGCGCAATACAAAAGCGCGCCCCCAGCGGCGCAGGGTCAACGCAACGAGCCGGTGGTCGGCGGGCGAATCCTCCAGGTGCAGGATTCGCACAGGGGGCGTCATGGGGTTTCCATCATGAGAAACAATAGGAATTGGTATCATAGGATACATATTGGAACAAATAGGCCGATTGGACTGCGCAGTCGCCCAGGCCGCCTATCTTGGCCGATCTCGTATTGACAGTGGCAAGGACGGAGAAACCATGGAGCCAGAGCACGACACGCCGCATGCGCCGCCTACGGTGGCGCTGCCCGTCATGGTCGCTGCCGAGCTGCAGGATGCGCTGCTGACGGCCATGCACGACCTGCACCGGCTGCAAGGGCTGCTCAACCATGCCACGGACAACCTGATCGCACGCTTTGGCGAGGCCGACGGCGCGCTGCCCGACGCCCTGGTCGACGCCGATCCGGCGCTGGCCATGCTGCGCTTGGCGCTGCGCGATGCGGTGACCGAGTTGCAGTTTCACGACATGGCAACCCAGCTGGTGACGCACACCGGCAAGGTGCTGCAGGCTTGTGCGATGCAGCTGGGTGAGCAGGTGCTGGGCCTGGACGAGGGCGAGCAGGGCGCCGACCTGGACGACCTGGCGCCCAATCGGCCCAACCCGGTAACGCAAAGCGAGATGCAGGCCGGCTCGATCGAGCTGTTCTGACGCGGTGACGATGAGCGCACCACCTTGGCAGATTTGAAGAAATTGGAGCTTTTACATGCAGTCCATTCTTGCAGTCGATGACTCTCCGTCCATGCGGAAGATGGTCACGTTCACGCTGTCGAGCGCCGGCTACCACGTGGTGGAGGCGGTCGATGGCCAGGATGCCTACGAGAAGGCGCAGACGCACGACATCAACCTGGTGCTGGCCGACCAGAACATGCCGCGCCTGGACGGCATCGGCCTGACGCGCAAGCTGCGCGAGCACCCGCGCTACAAAAGCACGCCCATCCTGATTCTGACGACCGAGTCCAGCGACCAGATGAAGCAGGCCGGGCGCAGCGCCGGAGCCACCGGCTGGCTGGTCAAGCCCTTCGATCCGGTGCGGCTGATCGAGGTCATCCAGAAAGTCATTCGCTGAACGCAGCGACAACACACTATTTATCAAAGGGAAGCCAGACCATGGCGATGACCGATCAAGAGAGTGCGGCAGCGGACTTCGACCTGAGCCAGTTCTACGGCATCTTCTTCGAGGAAGCGGCCGAGAACCTGGATCAGATGGAGCAGACCCTGCTCAGCCTGGACGTGCAGGCGCCCAGCGACGAGGATCTCAACGCGATTTTTCGCTGCGCGCACTCGATCAAAGGCGGCTCGGCCACCTTTGGCTTTGCCGACGTGGCCGAGCTGACGCACAAGATGGAGTCGCTGCTCGACCGCCTGCGCCGCCATGAGCTGCAGATGCTCCCCGAGATGGTTGACGTGCTGCTGGAGTCGGCCGACGCCTCGCGCAGCCTGCTGGCGCGCCACCAGGCCGGCGGAGAGGGCGAGGCCCTGCCCACGGCCGATCTGGTGCAGCGCATTGCGGTGCTGGCCGCCGGCCCGCTGGCGGACGCGATGGCCGCGGGCCAGCCCATGATGGCCGAGCCGCAGGCCGAGCCGGCACCCGCCGCAACGCCGCAGCCGCAGCCGCAGCCGCAGCCCGCGCCCCAGGCCGCAGCGCCGGCGCAGCCCGGCGGCGAGCGCGCGCTGGAAATCCACGTCGGCCCGCTGGCCCAGCCCGAGGTGGCCGACGCGATCAAGGAGCTGTTTCGCGATATTCCCGGCCTGGGGACGATTGACGACTTGCCCGACGCGTGCGCCGGCATGCGCCGCTTTGCGGTGAGCACGACGTCGTCGGACGCGGATCTGCTCGACCTGTTCGTCTTCCACGTCGCCAAGGAGCAGGTGGCCATTCATGCAGCGGGCGCCGGGCCCGCGGCGGATGTGGTGCAGCCGCTGCCGGTGCCAACCTCGCCACCCGCAGCGCCAGCACCCGAGGGCGCCGAGCCCTACGGCTTCTTCCAGGGCGCGCCCGGCGCGCCTCAGGAATCAGCTGGCGCTCCGGCACCGGTCGCAGCGGCAACGCGTGCGCCCGCACGGGGGGCGGCAGCCGCGTCGATGGAGTCGACCACGCTGCGCGTGTCGGTCAGCAAGGTCGACCAGCTGATCAACCTGGTCGGCGAGCTCGTCATCACCCAGGCCATGCTGGCGCAGAACAGCCGCGACCTGGATCCCGGCCTCTACCAACAACTGCTCGCCGGCCTGGCCGACCTGGATCGCAACACGCGCGACCTGCAGGAGTCGGTCATGTCGATCCGCATGATTCCGATGTCCACCGTGTTCAGCCGCTTCCCGCGCATGCTGCGCGACCTGGCGGGCAAGCTGGGCAAGAAGGTCGACTTCGTCACCTACGGCGAGGCGACCGAGCTGGACAAGAGCCTGGTCGAGAAGATCACCGACCCGCTCACCCACCTGGTGCGCAACAGCTGCGACCACGGCATCGAGTCGCCCGCCGAGCGCCTGGCCGCGGGCAAGAGCGAGCACGGCACGCTCACCCTGTCGGCCTCGCACCAGGGCGGCTCCATCGTCATCGAGGTGCGCGACGACGGCAAGGGCCTGTCGCGCGAGAAGATACTGAAGAAGGCGCGTGAGCGCGGACTGGAGGTGTCCGACGCCATGCCGGACAGCGAGGTCTGGAATCTGATCCTGGCGCCGGGCTTCTCCACGGCCGAGGTGGTCACCGACGTGTCGGGCCGCGGCGTGGGCATGGACGTGGTCAAGAAGAACATCGCCGCGCTCAACGGCTCGGTCGAGATCGATTCGGTCGAGGGCGTGGGCATGCGCGTGTCGGTGCGCCTGCCGCTGACGCTGGCCATCATGGACGGCATGTCGGTGTCGGTGGGCGACGAGGTCTACATCCTGCCGCTGTCCTCGGTGGTCGAGTCCTTCCAGGTCAACCCCGGCGACATCAACACCGTGGCGCAGGGCGCTCAGCTGGTGAAGGTGCGCGAGGAGTACATGCCAGTGGCTGCGCTGGAGAAAATCTTCCAGGTGCCGCGCCCGGACGCGCGGATCGACAGCACCATCATGGTCGTCGTCGAGGCCGAGGGCAGCCGCGTGGCGCTGCTGGTCGACGAGTTGCTGGGCCAGCACCAGGTGGTCGTCAAGAACCTGGAGTCGAACTACCGCAAGGTGCCCAACGTATCGGGCGCCACCATTCTGGGAGACGGCACCGTGGCGCTGATCCTGGACATCGGCGCACTGGTGCGCCGCACGCGTTGAACAACCCGCCACAAGGAGTGAGAGCATGAGTGCAGTGATTGACAGGGAAGCCGTGGCGGCCGGTGCGCGCGAGTACCTGACCTTCCGCCTGGGCGAGGAGGAATACGGCATCGATATCCTGAAGGTGCAGGAGATTCGCGGCTACGAGCCGCCCACGCGCATCGCGCACGCCCCGGCCTTCATCAAGGGCGTGACGAATTTGCGCGGCACCATCGTGCCCATCGTCGACATGCGGCTGCGCTTTGCCTGCGCCAAGGCCGAGTACGACAGCTTCACCGTGGTCATCATCCTGAACCTCAAGAGCCGCGTCGTCGGCATCGTGGTCGACTCGGTCAGCGACGTGCTGGAGCTATCCAGCGAGCAGGAGCGCAGCGCGCCCGACATCGAGAGCGCGATCGACCCGCATTGCATCCGCGGGCTGGGCTCGGTGGGCGAGCGCATGCTGATCCTGCTGGACATCGAAAAACTCATGTCGGGCGCCGACATGGGGCTGGCGGCGACCGATCTGTGACGCAGTGCCCACCCCTGTTGCCGCCGGCATGCGCCGCCGCGCCGCTGAACGGGAGGCCGGCGTGAGCGCCGCAGTCCGCCGTCCGGTGCGCCAGGCCATGGCGCGCGCCAGCGAAGAGCAGGGCAGTGCCGCAGCCGTGCAGGAGCGCGAGTTCGCCTGGTCAGGCGCCGACTTCTCGCGCGTGCAAAAGCTGATCTACCAGCGCGCGGGCATCAGCCTGCACGACGGCAAGCACGCTATGGTCTACAGCCGCCTGTCGCGCCGCCTGCGCGAGACCGGCTACACCAGCTTTCAGGACTATCTGGGCTGGCTGGAGGGCAGCGACGGGCCGGAGTGGCAGGAATTCATCAACGCGCTGACGACCAACCTGACCGCATTCTTTCGCGAGCATCACCACTTCGAGGTGTTTGCCGACCTGCTGCGCACGCGCCCGGCGGGGCCGTGGAGCGTGTGGTGCAACGCCGCGTCGACGGGCGAGGAGCCGTACTCCATCGTGATGACGGCGCTTGAATCACTGAACACCAGCGCCGCGTTCAAGCTGGCGGCCAGCGACATCGACTCGCGCGTGCTGGAGACCGCCGCGCGCGGCATCTACCGTGGCGACAACCTCAAGGGCCTGGGGCAGGATCGGCTCAAGCGTTTTTTTCTGCGAGGCAAGGGTGCCAACGCGGGGCTGGCGCGCGTGCGCCCCGAGCTGCGCAAGCCGATCGACTTTCTGCAAGTCAACCTGATCCGCGACGATTGGCCGTTTCGCGAGCCGTTTGACGTGGTGTTTTGCCGCAACGTGATGATTTACTTTGACGCGCCCACGCAGCGGCGCGTGCTCGAGCGCATTCACAAGGTGCTCAAGCCCGGCGGAATGCTGTTCGTCGGCCATGCCGAGAACTTCACCGACTCGCGCGACCTGTTCGTGCTGCGGGGCAAGACCGTGTACGAGCGCGTAGGAAGCTGAGGCAGAACGATGAGCACCGCATTCATCCCACCGAACGCGGCGCCGGCCGCAGGCCACGCGGCGGAGCGTCGGCGCGCGCCCCGCATTGCGCCCGTGAGCTGGGAGAGTGCGCAGCAGCTGCCGCCGGTGCGCGACATGACGCTGCAGGAGCTCAAGACCCAGCCGCGCCACCCGGGCGAGGCGTCGTTCTTTTTCTTTGACCACCACTTCCAGCACAACGCGGTCAAGATTTTGCCGGGCGAGTATTTCGTCGCCAACCAGAACATGGTGATCATGACGGTGCTCGGCTCGTGCATTGCCGCTTGCCTGTGGGACAGCCGCATGCGCGTGGGCGGCATGAACCACTTCATGCTGCCCGAGGGCGACAGCAGCGACACATCGGGGCGTTATGGCTCGTATGCGATGGAGCTGCTCATCAACGAAATGATGAAGTTGGGTGCGCGCCGCGAGACGTTGCAGGCCAAAATATTCGGTGGCGGCGCCGTCATGGCCAACTTCACGACGATGAACGTGGGCGAGCGCAACACGCGCTTCGTCCAGGACTACCTGGCGACCGAGCGCATTCCCATCATTGCCGAGGATGTGCTCGACATTCACCCACGCAAGGTCGTCTACTTTCCGGTGACGGGCAAGGCCATGGTCAAGCGCCTGGCCCACGCCCATCCGGAGACGATGGCGCAGGAGGCGCGTGGCAACGCGGCGACGGTGGCGCGCGCCACCAGCGGCGGGTCGGTCGATTTGTTCTGATGCACCTAGACAGAGGGAAACAAGCGATATGAAGGGCAAGATCCGGGTCATCGTGGTTGACGATTCGGCGCTGGTGCGCAGCCTGCTGGCCGAGATCATCAACCGCCAGGGCGACATGGAGTGCATCGGCACGGCCAACGATCCGTTGATCGCACGCGAGATGATCCGCGAGATGAATCCCGACGTGATCACGCTGGACGTGGAGATGCCGCGCATGGACGGCATCGACTTCCTCGGGCGCCTGATGCGTCTGCGGCCGATGCCGGTGGTGATGATCTCCACGCTGACCGAGCGCGGCGCCGAGGTGACGATGCGCGCGCTCGAACTCGGTGCGGTCGACTTCGTCGCCAAGCCCCGCGTCGGGCTGGCCAATGGCCTCAACGAGCTGGCGAGCCAGATCGTCGAGAAGATCCGCGTGGCAGCCAGCGCTCATGTGCGCCGCGTGCCGGTGCGCAGTGCCGCCGGCATCACGCACCCGGGCGCCGAGTCGCCCACGGCGCTGGCGCCCGCGCCCGTCGGGCTGATCGGGCGGTTGTCGACCGAGAAAATCATCTGCATCGGCGCGTCGACCGGCGGCACCGAGGCGATCCGCGAGGTTCTCACGCATTTGCCGGCCGATGCACCCGCTATCGTCATCACGCAGCACATGCCGCCCGGGTTCACCACCAGCTTTGCCGCGCGGCTGAACAGCCTGTGCCAGATCACGGTCAAGGAGGCTGTCAATGGCGAGCGCATCCTGCCGGGCCACGCCTACATCGCGCCCGGCGGCAAACAGTTCGCCATCGCGCGCAGCGGTGCCAACTATGTCGCGGTGGTGAACGACGACCCGCCGGTCAACCGTCACAAGCCCTCGGTCGAGGTACTGTTCAAGTCAGCTGCCGCGGTGATCGGGCGCAACGCCTACGGCGTCATGCTGACCGGCATGGGCGCCGACGGCGCGGCCGCGATGCTTGAGATGCGCAACGCTGGCAGCTACAACTACGTGCAGGACGAGGCCAGCTGCATCGTCTTCGGCATGCCACGCGAAGCCATCGCCCACGGCGCGGCCGACGAGGTGCTGCCGCTGGTTCAGATCGCGCCGGCTTTGCTGGGCCGGTTGCGCGCGGCTGGCGGTGAGGTGCGCCACCGCATCTGATCAGACGCTGCCGAGCTCTTCCCAGCGCTCCAGCGCGACCATCAGCGCTGCTTCGATCTCGGAGTCGCGTGCATGCAGCTGCAGCGCCCGGGCGTTGTCGCGTGCGTAGATCTGCGGGTCGGCCAGCTCCTCGCGCAGCTGCGCCTGCTCGCCCTCCAGCGCCTCGATCTGCGCGGGCAGTTGATCCAGTTCGCGCTGCTCCTTGTAGCTGAGCTTGCGCCGTGGCGCGCTGGCGGGCCTGTCCTCCCTGGGCTGCGCCGCGGTTTTGGCAGGCGGCGCTTTGGCTGTGGCCTGCTCTGCCTGCAGGGCCTGGCTGCGCTGCGACTGGGTGAGCCAGTCCTGCACGCTGCCTTCGTATTCGCGCCACAGGCCGTCGCCCTCGAAGGCAATGGTGCTGGTGACCACGTTGTCAAGAAAGGCGCGGTCGTGGCTGACCAGGAACACCGTGCCGTCGTACTGCTGCAGCAGGTCTTCGAGCAACTCCAGCGTGTCGATGTCCAGGTCGTTGGTCGGCTCGTCGAGCACCAGCACATTGGCCGGCCGGGCGAACAGGCGGGCCAGCAGCAGGCGGTTGCGTTCGCCACCCGACAGCGAGCGCACCGGCGAATGCGCCCGCGCCGGCGAGAAGAGGAAGTCCTGCAGATAGCTCTTGACGTGCTTCTTGCTGTTGCCGATTTCGATCCACTCGCTGCCCGGGCTGATGAAGTCCTCAAGCGTCGCATCCAGGTCGATCTGCGCGCGCATCTGGTCGAAATAGGCAATCTGCAGATTGCTGCCCAGGCGCACCTGGCCGCTGTCAGGCTGCAACTCGCCCAGGATCAGTTTGAGCAGCGTCGTCTTGCCCGCGCCGTTGGGGCCGATCAGCCCCACTTTGTCGCCGCGCAAAATCGTGGCGCTGAAGTCGCGCACGATGCAGCGCTCGCCAAAGAATTTGCTGACCTGCGTGAGCTCGGCAACGATCTTGCCCTGGTAGCTGCCCGACTTGCCCGAGGCAATCTCCATCTGCACGCTGCCCAGCGCCGCGCGCCGTGTCTCGCGGTCGGCCCGCAGCTGCTTGAGGCGCTCGATGCGGCTGACGCTGCGCGTGCGCCGGGCCTCAACACCCTTGCGGATCCAGACTTCTTCCTGTGCCAGCAGCTTGTCCGCCTTGGCGTTGATGACCGCCTCCTGCTGCAGCTGCTCGTCCTTGAGTTGCTGGTATTGCGAGAAATTGCCCGGGTAGGAGCGCAACTGCCCGCGGTCGAGCTCGATGATGCGCGTGGCGACGCGATCCAGAAAGACCCGGTCGTGCGTGATCGTCACCACGGAGCCTTTGAACGACAGCAACAACTCTTCCAGCCATTGGATCGAATCCAGATCCAGGTGGTTGGTCGGCTCGTCGAGCAGCAGCACGTCCGGCTTGGCCACCAGAGCCTGCGCCAGGGCCACGCGCTTCTTCGTGCCGCCCGACAGGCTGCCCACCAGCGCCTCGCCATCCAGGTGCAGCCGTTGCAAGGTCTCCTGCACGCGCTGCTCCCAGTTCCAGGCATCCAGCGCCTCGATGCGCGACTGCAGGGCATCCAGATCCAGCCCTGGTGCGCCTGACAAATACTGCTCGCGCAGAGTCGCCGCTTCGGTCAGTCCTTGCGACGCCGCCTGGAACACGGTGTGCGAGGCATCCAGGTCGGGCTCCTGCGCGACAAAGGCGATGCGCACGCCCGCTTGCAACTGCAGCGCACCATCGTCGGCATGGATCAGCCCGCCCAGAATCTTCAGCAGAGACGATTTGCCGGCGCCGTTGCGCCCAATCAGGCCGACGCGTTCATTGCTCTCCAGGGAAAAGTCGGCGTGGTCGAGCAGGGCAACATGACCAAAGGCCAGCTGCGCATTGAGTAGAGTGATCAAGGCCATGACTCAAATTATCGTGGCCTGCTGGTTGCACCCTGCAAGGCCGCAGATTTCTGCAACTTCTTCAGAATCAGTAAAAACCCTGTGTTATGATTCACCCTCTTCGCTGCTTGTGGCGCTTCTCTTTTGGGTAGCTGTTGCGGGTGGTTGAAGAGGAGGGCGAATAAAAAGTTCTTCGGTGGTTGCAAGAGGTGTAAAAGCTGATGTACACTACAAGGCTTCGCTGAT